>NZ_JARHXQ010000131.1:0-17763 GCF_029222765.1 Arthrobacter sp. Cr_A7
CCTGGAGGCACGCCGCCAGGGTCAGTTTTGTGTCCTTCTAGTGGCTGGCAACATGGACCTTCGTGGGATCGGTCTCTGTGTCCACCGCATGCAGATCGGTGATGCGCTTGGGTGCCAGCAACGCCCAGACAATCACGAAGACAGCGATAATCACGGCCGATGCGATGTAGATGCCGGCAAAGGTTGCCTGCGGAATGAATCCGTCGGCGCCGGGGACCAGCACATTCAAGATAATTGCGACGGCTATCATCGCTCCGACGAACTGGATGATGTTTTGCATGCCGACGGTCACCGCCATGTTGTCCTGGCGGCCGGCGGCTGCAACGAGGGTATATCCGGTGGTCAGGCAGCTGAGGATCGTGAGCGCGTACAGGAACACCCACAACCAGGACAGCCATACGTGGCCGTGGGCCAGGGCGAGTCCGAGGAAGACGAGGACCGCAGCGGATCCGGAAATGACCAGGACGGTCTTCGGCCCCAGGCGCCGAAGGCCCCATCGGGTCCAGAGGTATCCCAGTCCCGCCCCGGGAATCATTGCGAGCAGTACGTACGAGGAGTCCAGGGCAGAGAGGCCATGGCCGTATCCGGACGAAGCCGGGGTCTGCAGCCATGCCGGCAGCACGATGAAGATGCCTTGGCCAACCAGGCTGATCAGGAGGATTCCGGAGTAGCCGATGAGCGTTTGGCGGATATCCATGTTGCGGAATGACACCAGAGGCTCTTGGGTGCGTCGCTGCTGAACGATCCAGGCGGCTAGTGTCACGGCGCTGACGATGAATGCTCCGAGCACCAGCGGGGAGGTCCAGCCCTGGCCGGGCCCTTCAGCAATTCCGACCAGGAGTGCTGTGACCCACACGCCGAGCCCCAATGCGCCGAACCAGTCCAGCTGGACCACAGCACGGGCGGCGGCAGGTGTCTCAGGTGACTTCAGGGCCAGGATCAGCATTACGCCGTACAAAGCAAAGGTCACCCAGAAGACGGTCTCCCAAGGCAAACCGAGTCCAACGATGAGTCCGCCGGCAATAAGTGCGAGCGGTACAAGGACTGCCATCACTGTCGAGAGCACCAAGGAGACCAACCGGATCTGCCGGGCGGTAGCACGTGGGCGCAGAAGTCCCCAGCTCAGCGGAATCGTGACCGCGAGTCCCATGAGGAACCGGCCAGCGACCAGAGGCCAGAAACCGTTGGCGGTTGCACCCAGGGCGCATCCTACCAGCGCCAGGACGATAAGCCCGATGAGAACTTTGCGATGCCCGAAAATGTCACCCATGCGGGCGGTCAGGCTGACGGAAATCACGCTGCCCATCATCAGCGCGTTGAGGACCCACCCGATTTCCGAGCCCGTCAGGCCTGATTCAGTCGCGATCACCCCGATGAGCGGCGCGAGGATTCCGTACTGAATATCAAGCGTTATGCCGCTCAGCAGGAGTAGGGCAATGATTGGTGTGCTTCGGCCGGTGCGGGGCTCGACCGCTATTGTTTGTGTCATCTTTGACCACCTTTTGTTTATTTCCAGCAGCCGCTGGGATCGTTCCTGACCGCGGAGAGCAGTGCATGGGATCGGAGGTGCCCGGCGCACATCATTGGTTCGATGTGCCGACGGCGTTGATGCCATACGTTGTGTCCCGCGGAAGAACCGGCTTCTTTGCCGGGCTTGCGCAGGCTTCAACGTTAAGTTGGAGTAACCCTGGCCCGGCACGGCAATCAACGCCGTTCGCATGGGAAAGTACGCCAAGGTACGCCTGCGTTCACCAGGACAATGCGGGCAGCCTACGCCCCGGATCTGACGTTGGTTTTGTAGTGGGAAGCCTCCCGGTAGGCCGTGGGCGGCATCCCCTTCCAACGCTTAAAGGCGATGGTGAAGCTAGCGGGCTCTGTATAGCCAAGCCTGCGGGATATCCGCGCTACCGAAAGATCCGTATTCGAGAGCAAATCGGCGGCGAGGTCGCTCAGGGTCTTGTCCCGGAGCTGGGCGAAGTCGTCCCCGGTGAGTTCAAGCTTGCGCTGCAGGGTGCGGGGAGAAACTCGAAGTGTTGCGGCCACGTTTGCCAGTTTGCGGTTGAGCTCCGGGGCCGCCCTTATGCTCTTTGCGACAGTGTCGGCCCAGTCTCCGGTGGCCCTGAGAGTGTCGACGATCTGGGTATCCGCCTTGATCCATGCCGCGTGCTGAAAGGCGTTACCGAAAGGAAGCTCCTGTGCTGACGTTGCGGGGTCCCACCACAGCCGCAGCGTTTCGGCGCCACAGTCAATCACGCAGGGGACGTTATCCGCAAGCTCGGGGGAGGCTTCCGCGAGAGGGAATTCAATCTGGGTGAAAGGGAAAGGGCTGCCATAGAGCCAGGTGAAATTCCGGGCAATGAAACAAAGGTCGCGGTAAACGCTGAACGGGATCAGCTCTTTCGGGGCATCGGGGTAGGTGAACTCCATCCCGGTTACTGCGCCATCCGGTGTCCTCAGCGATGCCAGTTCGAAAAGAGCAGGGCCATAGTCAGTGGTACTCGCAACGTCTACCCATGCCTCGATGGTCGGCGCAGTAGCCAGGGCCAATCCTCTCACCCCGAAGGCGCCCAGTGAGTAAGCGCGCGCGGCGCGCACCCAGAGATCCGCACGATCTTCTGTGAGACCTACGAACTGCAGCTGGAAGGCCAATTCCTTCCTCGCAGGAATGGTGCCTCCCGGGCGGTTCACCGCATCAGGGTCAATTTCCGCATGCGCGAGCGCGCTCTGCCAATCCAGGTCCGCATCCTCAAGCAGTCCACGCAGTATGTGTACGCTGAAATTTGGTACCCGAAGGTTCTGGTATGTTCCCCCTTTCACCGTCGCCACCTTCCGGCGCAGGCATACCGGGGCACCTCAGCAAGTCCAGGACCGGTTCGGGGATGCATCTCTCTCCTCTTCTTTGTGGAGGGACGGGCTCCTGCTCGAAAGCGCTTCGGCAAATCCGAGTATCAGAAGGCTCGTGAAGTCACGTCAGTAGCTTTGCACCTTCGGCGGCGTTCAACACACCAAAGAGCGCGTTTGGCGCAGTTTCCCATCTACTTGGCGTCGCCGGTCATGCCGGTCCAACGCTGCGGGCTCCTAACGTTGAAGCTAAGCAAGGCTTCGCAAGGGAGCCGAAACAAAGCACTAAAGGAGAGGAAACGAGATGACACGCGAAGAAGCCTTCACACTCTGCCCTTCAGACTCCTATGTGGAGCTCTACGGCAACCAGTGGCTCATCGTTCCGTTTGCACCGGTCACACAGCCTCAGTTCTTTGTCTGCACACCAGGCCAACGCAACGCACAAGCACGTAATTTGCACTAAGTTCCTGACCAGAGCCGCAAGGCCTATGGAGATCTTTAATCTTGTGATTGAGTGAAGCATGGCTGCTCCGATTGAGGATTATGCGCTGCTTTCGGATCTCCACACCGGACCCCTTGTTTCCCGGCAGGGCAGCGTGGACTGGCTCTGCTTCCCGCGTTTCGACTCGCCCTCGGTCTTTGCCTCCCTGCTCGGGCATGAAGACCACGGCCGGTGGCTGCTCGCCCCGAGCCCGGCGGAGGCCCTTGTTGTGGACCGTCACTATGTGGACTCGACGTTCGTACTCCAGACCACGTGGCAGACCAATTCCGGAAAAGTCCTGGTGACCGATTTTATGCCGGTAGGCGGCGCCCAGCCGTCGCTCGTCCGGCGGGTAACCGGACTTAGCGGGACAGTCCCTATGCACCAAGAGATAAGGATTCGGCCCCAGTACGCAACCGTCCTGCCTTGGGTGAGCCGGATCCGCGACAGCGACGACCCCGGCGTGGAAATACTTCTCGCCATGTCCGGTCCGGATGCTCTATCCCTGCGGAGCACCTGTCTTCCGCAGGCCGAAGACCACCGGCACGCGGGGGAGTTCACGGTTCAGCAAGGACGGAATGTTGACTTCCACCTGACATGGTTCCCTTCCTACCAGGACGTTCCGCCGGCCATCAACATCGACGCAGCCCTGGACGACGCCACCCACTACTGGACCACGTGGGCGGGCAATTGCCGCTACGACGGGGCCTATCAGAATGCGGTCAAACGTTCACTTCTGGTCTTGCGCGCTCTAACCCACTATGAGACGGGCGGCATTGTCGCTGCCCCCACCACTTCCCTGCCCGAGGAGTTTGGCGGACCCCGCAACTGGGACTACCGCTACTGTTGGCTGCGCGACGCATCGTTGACACTCGAAGCCATGTTGACGCACGGCTACGAATCCGAGGCCCTGAAGTGGCGGAACTGGCTCCTGCGTGCGCTCGCGGGCGATCCGGAAGATCTGCAAATAATGTACGGCGTAGGGGGCGAACGCGACCTGACGGAAAAGGAACTCCCACATTTGCCTGGCTATCAGGACGCCAAACCCGTGCGAATCGGCAACGCAGCCGTCTTCCAGCATCAGGCCGATGTCGTGGGGGAGGTGATGGTGGTACTTGAGAGGCTGCGTCTCGCCGGGGGCAAGGAGGACCATTTCTCCTGGGCCCTGCAGCGCGCCCTGCTTGGCTCAGTAGACAAACATTTCGAAGACAAAGACCTGGGGTTGTGGGAGATGCGGGGCGCCCCGCAGTATTTCACGCACTCCCGGGTCATGATGTGGGCAGCCTATGACAGCGGAGTGCGGGCTGTTCGCGACCACGGACTGCCCGGGCCGCTCGACCACTGGGAGCGGCATCGGGATCGGCTGGCCGCAGAAATAGCGGATCTCGGATTCAACCAAAGCCTGAACTCCTTCACCCAGACATACGGTGGTGAGGAGACGGACGCGGCCCTGCTGGTCCTGCCGCAGGTCGGCTTCCTCGCCTACGACGATGAGCGGATGCTGGGAACAGTCGCCCAGCTGGAGACGGAGCTGCTCACTCCTGAGCGTCTGTTGATGCGCTACCGCACCGAGACCGGCGTCGACGGATTGGCGCCGGGGGAGCATCCCTTCCTTGCCTGCTCCTTCTGGCTGGTGGAACAGTACGCACGTTCGGGCAGGCGGGAAGACGCCAAGCATCTAATGGGCGCCCTGGTGGGACTTTCCAATGACCTCGGCCTGCTCAGCGAAGAATACTCCATGGACGACAAACGGATGGCGGGAAACTTCCCACAAGCCTTCTCCCACCTTGCTCTGATACGGGCCGCAGACGCGATGAACAGCGAGGGCGTCTAAGCATTGGGCCTCGCGTTGTTCTTGTAGCGGGATGCTTCCCTGTAGGCCGTCGGCGGCATCCCGTTCCACCGTTTGAAGGCGATGGTGAAGCTGGTTGGGTCCGTGTACCCCAGGGTGCGGGATATTCGTGCTACGGAGTGATCCGTCTTCGAGAGAAGATCGGCAGCGAGGTCACGCAGTGCCTTGTCCCGGAGCTGGGCAAAGTCGTCACCGGTGAGTTCGAGCTTGCGTTGCAGGGTGCGGGGGGAAACGCGCAGTGTTGCGGCCACATTTGCCAGTTTGCGGTTGAGTTCGGGGGCGGCCCTGATGGTCTTTATGACAGTGTCGGGCCAATCACCGGTTGCCCTGAGGTTGTCAAGAATCTGGTGATCCGCTTTGAGCCATGCTTCGTGTTGGAAGGTATTGCCGAAGGGAAGCTCGTGTGCCGATGTTTCGGGAGCCCACCAGAGCCGCAGCGCGTCGGATCCGCAGTCGATGGCGCAGGGGACAAACGGAATAATCTCGGGGGCGGCTTCTGCGAGAGGGAATTCGATCCGGGTGAAGGGAAAAGGGCCGCCGTACATCCACGTGAACGTTCGGGCAATAACGCAGAAATCGCGGTAGACGCTGAACGGGATGAGTTCTACAGGGGTATCAGGGTACGTGTACTCCATCCCGGTCACCGTGCCGTCCAATGTCCGGAGGGGGGTAATTTCCATCAGGCCGGGAGCGTAGTCGGTTGAGCTGCCGGCTTCTACCCATGCCGCAATGGTCGGCGCGGTAGCGAGGGCCAATCCGCGAATGCCGAAGGATCCAAGTGTGTAAGCCTGGGCGGCCTTCACCCAGAGGTCGACGCGATCCTTTGTGAGCGCCACAAACTGCAGTTGGAAGGCCAACTCCTTTTTCGCAGGAATGGTACCTCCGGGGCGGTCAATGGCTTCGGGATCGATTTCCGCGTTTGTGAGCGCAGTTTGCCAATCGAGGTCCGCGTCCTTCAACACTTCGCACAGTCCGTGAACACTGAAGTTGGGTAGTCGCAAATTCTGATACGAGCTTAGTTTCACTGCTGCCTCCTTTCACCGTTGAGGAAGAGGCGCTCCAGCCTTTCAGGGCGTCAGTGCGACGAGTTGCAACGGCCCAGCCTGTGAAGCACGTCACCAGCTTTGCATCCCGCGCCATGCATGCACAAGTGGCCCGAGCATGACGCGGTTTCCCATCTGTTTGGCACGTCTTGCCATGCCACTTACCTTCCCTGCGCACCTAACGTTGAAGCCCTGAGCAAGGGCCGGCAGTGAAGCCGGCGCACTGATATCAAAGGAGATCCGGTGAGCTTATCCATCACCCAAAGCCTGGAACCGGCTATCACTGCCGACGAATTCAAGGCGGCCTTCCGCAACCATCCCGGCGGTGTCGCTGTCATCACGGCTGATGCGGGCAACGGTCCGGTCGGCCTGACAGCAACGTCTGTCATTTCGGCCAGTGCCGAACCTGCGATCCTGGCATTCTCAGTATCGGAATTTTCATCCAGCACCCCGACCATTCTTAGCGCAGACACCGTGGTGGTGCATCTCCTGAGCGCTGAACAAGTGGACATCGCCAAACTCTGCGCCACCAGCGGGATCGACCGCTTTGCTGACACATCCCTCTGGTCCCGACTGGAGACAGGCGAGCCCTACTTCGTGCAGGTGCAGGCCTGGATCCGGGGCAGGAGCATCAACTCCATGGCCGCCGGCGGATCGTCCATCGTGGCCGTCGAGGCACTTCAGGCGTCGCCGGCGCTGTCAGGCGACGCGGCAGCCGCAGACCCGCTGGTCTACCACAACCGGCGCTGGCACACCCTTGGGGATGCATCCCAGATCTGAACCGTGACCCTGCCGGTCATAAGAAATCCATCACGTTCTACACCACATTTACATCTTCCTGAAAGGACGGCGATTATGAGCATCGCATCCAACGAGACTTCCACTGAGCATCCCGTTGATCGCGACTTTGTCGCGGATTACACAGTCGAGCGTGACAACGGCCCGATGGTCGGAGGCGACAACGCCTTCAAAGTCGCCATCTTCGGCGCGAACGTGTCCACGGGGCAGGGCGGCCTGAACTTCGCCGACAACAGCATCAAGCTTGGCAACTGGGGCGAAGTGCAGCATCTCGCGCAGAAAGCGGACCGGTACGGCGTGGACGGATTCATCCCCATCGCGCGCTGGCAGGGGCTCGCCGGTCCCGACCGGCCCTGGGGCCGTCAGTTCGAGACTTTCACCTGGGCCGCGGGACTGGCCGCGGTGACCCAGAACATCCAGATCATCGCCACCTGCAACGTGCAGTTCATCAACCCCGTGATGGGAGCGAAGATGGTGACCACCATTGACCACATCAGCGGCGGCCGCATGGGGCTCAACGTTACCGCGGGCTACTTCAAGCCTGAATACGACATCTTCGGCGTGGAGCTCCCCGAGCACGACGTGCGCTACGAGCTCGCCGACGAGTGGATTGAGATCGCCGAGCGTCTGTGGGCCAACGAGGAGCAGGAGTTCGACTTCGACGGCAAGTTCTTCAATCTGAAGGGTGCGCAGGCGCACCCGAAGCCCGTGCAGTCCCCCCGCCCGATGGTGATGAGCGCCGGTTCGAGCCCGGCAGGCCAGGAGTTTGCGTTCAAGCACGCAAACGTCCTGTTCGCATCGGTGGCAAGCGTCGAGCACAGCGGCGAGCTCACGCCGAAGATCCGTCAGAAAGCCGACGCGGCCGGTCGCGAGGACCTCGGCCTGTGGGCGGGCGCGCACATCATCGTCAAAGACACCGAGAAGGAAGCACGCGCCTACGCCGACTACGTGACAGAGAACACCGACTGGGAGAGCGCGCTTCGCTACCGCGAAATCATCCGCAGCGGCACCCAGAGCTTCAACTGGGATGAGTACAAGCAGTCCGAGGACTACAAGCGTGACGAGTCTGTGAGGGCCTTTGGCCGCGCGGCGCTCATGCCGATCACGGGCACTCCCGAGATGGTGGTCGAGGAGCTGCAGAAGTTGCAGGCCTCGGGCATCACGGGCATCTGCACCGGCCTCGTCGACTATGACGAGGGCCTCGACCGGCTGAACGAACAGGTCTTCCCGCTGATGCGCGAGGCGGGCCTGCGCGCCTGACGACCAAAAGCGTCCATCCAGAAGGAGTGAACACAGATGACTTTTCCTGATCCCAAAAAATTCCAGCTCGTCGTCGCGGGACCGAACGAGTCCGGTGAAGCCGACTTCCTCGACGTCGGCCCGGCCGCCGAATTCGACTTCCCCGGCGTGGCAGCGGGCGCCTTCTACTGGGCCGTGGACGGGGGCCACAGCAAAACGAACTTCGGTGCCCCGCCAAGCAAGGTCGCCCTTGCGGGACCCAATGGATCCACCTTCGGCATCAGCAGTTTCCCGGCGCACTCGTCAGGCGAAGTGGACGCGGCGACGCTCGACGAAAGCATGAGCGCCACCGACGACGACGGCGACGCCGGGATGCACGCGAGCGACACCATCGACTACGAGGTGGTCATCTCGGGCAAGGTGGACCTCGTACTCCCCGGCGGGAAGAAGCGCACTCTCGTTCCGGGAGACCTGCTGGTCATGGCCGGTGTGCCCCATGCCTGGAAGAACCCGTATGACGAGGATTGCGTCTACGTCGTGGTCACGGTCGGTTTTAACACCCCTGAGGCCGCATCATGAGCCTGACCTCACCCGGCAAGGCGCTGCGTGCAGTCTTTGACAGCCCCGAGACGGCCCTAGTGCCCTTCGGCGCCTTGCCCCTCCACGCACAGATGGCGCAGCACGCGGGTTTCGACGCCTTCCAGCTCTCCGGCGGCATGTCCGCCTGGTGGCAAGGTGTCTCCGACACGGGATGGCTCACCCTGACCGAGGTGGTTGAGCATGCGAAGCGCACTGCCCGCGCCGCTGACATTCCCATCTATTGCGACGCCGATACCGGCTTCGGTGCGCCGATCAACGTGCAGCGCACGGTGTCCGAGTTCATTGATGCGGGCGTCGCCGGGATCCACATCGAGGATCAGCGGGAGCCCAAGAAATCGGGCGGTGTCGCCGGGATCGAATTGGTGTCGGACGCCGAGGCTATCGGACGACTGAACGCCGCCGTCGATGCCCGGGACAAGTTGGACAAGGACTTCGTCATCGTTGCCCGTACCGACGGCTACGGTGCCGCCGGCGGCGGCGTGGACGAGGCGGTCCGCCGCGCCCAGCTCTACAAAGCCGAGACCGGCGCGGACGTCATCTTCTACGAAGGATTCCATACCTGGGAGCAGGCCGAACTCGCGCTGAAGGAGACACCCGGGCCAGCCTACGCCGTCGGTGTTCCGCTGATCGGACGCAAGACCGTCGCCGAGATGACAAAGATCGGCCAGGCGATTCAGCCCGTGGCCTTCGTGCTTCCCGGAGTCAAAGAGGTGTGGCGCTTGCTGATGCAGGTCAAGGAATCAGGCGAGGCCACACCCATCGGCGAGTACATCGACCACTTGAATGATGGCTCCGACAGCATCGGCTGGGGCGCAATGTTCGGCCGTCCCTTGACCGACTACGTGCGTGAAACCGAGGACAGATTCCTCCCGCAGGAATCGCGCCGCAACTATGACAACAACGTCCACGTTGGAGAGAGCTACTAATGAATGAGGAGAAACTGATGATGAAGGACAAAGCCGGTCTCGTTACCGGCGCGGGCTCGGGCATTGGCCGGGCAGGTGCCCTTGCGTTCGCGAAGAATGGCGCGCGTGTAGTGGTGTCCGACATTGATGAAGCAGCCGGGCGCGAAACGGTGGAAATCATCGCAGCATCTGGTGGGAAGGCTGTCTTCTTTCAGTGCGATGTCAGCGACGAGGAGCAGGTCAAGGCCCTTGTCGATGCGACGGTGTCGAACTTTGGGCAGCTGGACTTCGCTTTCAACAATGCCGGGATGAACGGTGTCTTCGCACCTATTGGGGAGACCGACAGCGCGACCTGGGACCGGGTCATGAAGGTGAACCTGTACAGCACGTTCTACTGCCTGAAGCACGAAGTCAACGCGATGCTGAAGACCGGAGGCGGTGCGATCGTCAACACTGCTTCTGCTGCGGGCCTCGTCGGAATCGCCAACAACGCCCCGTACACCGCCTCGAAATTCGGCGTTGTCGGGATCACGAGGAACGCGGCGATGGACTACGGACCCTTGGGAATCCGTATCAATGCCCTCACCCCGGGGTCGACGACGAGTCCCATGATGAAGAACGCCTTCGAGCAGAACCCGCCCGAATTCCGGGAAAGGATTCTGTCGGCGATTCCGATGCGCGAGCTGGCCGAACCCGAGGATCAGGCAGATGCCGTGGTGTGGCTCTGCTCTGACCAGGCCCGCATGGTGACCGGAATCTCCCTGGCGGTCGACGGCGGCTGGCTGGCCGGAAAGTAAGTGGCACTGCCATCCGGTTCAAAAGAAATGGAGTAACTGAAAATGACTAATCTTGATTTCAAGGGCCGGGTGGCAATCGTCACCGGCGCAGGGCAGGGAATGGGCCGCGAGCACGCAAAAATGCTTGCTTCGCGCGGGGCGCGGGTCGTCGTCAACGACGTCAACGCGGCGAATGCGGCCGAAGCTGTGGCCGAGATAGCCAACGCAGGCGGCACCGCAGTGGTCGACAGCCATAATGTCGTCACCGAGGCGCCTGAGATCGTCCAGACCGCACTCGACTCCTTTGGGCAGCTCGACATCGTCGTCAACAACGCGGGGATTAACGCCTTCGGCCGCTTCTGGGAGATGGAAGCCGATACCTGGTGGCGCATCTTCGACGTGGCCGTCAAAGGCGTCGTCGGAGTCTCGCGCGCAGCCATGCCGCACCTCATCGCCTCGGGCAGCGGCCGGCTTATCAACATCTCGTCGAACGGGGTCATGGGCGTGCCGACGGACTCGGCCTACAACGCCGCCAAGGCCGCGATCTGGGGACTCGGTATCACCCTCGCGGCCGAGGCCCGCGAGGTGGGAGTTCAAGTCACCACACTGATGCCCGTGGCCTTGACGCCCATGACCGAGGACGCCTTCCCCAACCCCGTCATAAAGGACGCCATGCGCACGACGGTTCCGGCGAGCTCGGTGTCTGCCTTCGTCACGTGGTTGGCACACCAGGACACAACAGTTTTCGGCGAAACGTTCGAGATTGCCGGAGTCGCAGCCGGTCGCGTGGCCATTGCCGGCATGCCGCGCATGAAGGTCGAAACACCTACGCCCGAGAGCTGGACCGACAGCGGGGAGGCGCTCATGAAGGACGGCGAGCTGCGTGCATTCCGCAACGCGAGCGAGTCGTTCCGTGACCAGATGGTCTACTTGGCGCCGGAACTGGACGAGGTCCTCCCCGCCAACGCGGCAGACGTCTCGAGGTGACCGCGTCGCTGCATAACCGTCTCTTACCGGCAGGATCACGGCCAACATTGGCTCTCAACTCAAAACAAGGATTCGCATGAAGATTGGCATTCTAGGAGCAGGTTCGATAGGCGCTACACTCGCCCGCAAACTGAGTGGAGCCGGCCATGATGTTAAGGTTGCGAATTCCCGCGGCCCCGAAACCATCAATTCCGACATTGTGGCATCGGGTGCACGACCAGTAGAGGCAAGCAGCGCTGTCACCGACGTCGATGTCCTCATCACGTCCATGCCGCTCAGCCGGATGCCCGAGGTCAAAACCCTTATTACCGAACTCCCGGCCAACGCCGTCATCATCGATACGTCCAACTACTACCCCCAGCGTGATGGGCGGGTGGAAGCCCTGGAAGACGGGCAGGTCGAAAGCGTCTGGATTACCGAGCAGCTCGGGCGCCCAGTTGCGAAGGCCTGGAACGCCATCACGGCGGAGTCCTTCGAGGCCTATGGAAGAAAAGATGGGGATCCCGACCGGATTGCCATTCCTGTGGCCGCGGATCGCGATCGCGACAAGGCGGTAGCAATTGCCCTCGTCGAGGAGACCGGGTTTGACGCGGTGGACGCCGGATCCCTGGCAGACTCCTGGCGCCAACAGCCCGGAGCGCCCAGCTATTGCACCGACTTTACGCGCCAGGAGTTGCCCGAGGCCCTTGCTGCCGCCGAGAAGGCCCGGCTGCCGCAGCGACGGGACATCGCGTTTGCAGCCATTATGGAACGGTTCCCGGACTATTCCGATGTCACCGCCGACTACCTTGTCCGGCTCCATCGGGCCATCTACAGCTGAACCCGTGACAATTCGCCCGGCCACAGGCCAAGGAGCAGAAGTGAACGTCAAAGAAGATGTAGTTATCGTCGGGGCTGCCCGAACTCCCCAGGGCCGGATGATGGGGCAGCTCGCCTCGGTGTCCGCCGTCGAGCTTGGCGGGGTTGCAATCGCTGCCGCTTTGGATAGGGCAGGCATCAGTGCTGATGCTGTTGACGCCGTTGTCATGGGCCATGTGATCCAGGCAGGGGCCGGCCAGAACCCTGCGCGGCAGGCAGCTGTAGCCGGGGGGATACCACTCAGTGCCCACGCTGTCACCGTTAACAAGGTCTGTCTGTCCGGCCTGAGCGCGATCATCGAAGCCAGCCGGCTGCTCCAGCTTGGAGAAGCTGAAGTGGCGATCGCCGGCGGACAGGAATCGATGAGCAATGCCCCGCATCTGCTTCCCGGTTCGCGCGCCGGGCACTTGTACGGGGATGCCGTGCTAACGGACGCCCTTGCCCGCGACGGACTCACCGATGCCTTCGACCACGAGTCGATGGGCCTCAACACCGATCGTGCCAATGACGTACTCGGCATCAGGCGTGCCGAGCAGGACAAGGCCGCTGCAGACTCCCACCGACGGGCAGCAGCGGCCCAAGGTGCAGGGTACTTCGATGCAGAAATAGTTCCGGTCAAAGTGCCGCGTCGCCGGGGAGCGCCTGAACTGGCAGGCAGCGACGAGGGCGTCCGGCCGGACAGCAATGAGGAGTCCCTCACCAAACTCCGGCCGGCGTTTTCCCCCGCAGGTACCGTTACGGCAGGCAACGCTTCGCCGCTCACGGATGGCGCTGCCGCCGTCGTCCTGACCACGCGCGGCTATGCGGAAGCCCACGGTTTAGACGTCGTGGGGGTACTAGGGGCCCATGGCCAGATCGCCGGCCCGGACACATCACTGCCAGACAAACCAGCCCAGGCCATTGCGAAGGCCCTCGGAGTGGCAGATTGGACCGCGGGGGAGCTGGACTTCGTGGAGATCAATGAAGCGTTCGCCTCCGTTGCACTCCACTCGGCGGCGCAGCTTGGAATTGGGATGGAAAGGGTCAACGTCAACGGCGGCGCCATCGCTCTCGGACACCCCATTGGCGCCTCCGGGGCACGCGTCGTCGTCTCGGCTGTGTACGAACTCCAGCGCCGTGGCGGGGGCAAGGCCGCCGTGGCCCTGTGTGGTGGAGGCGGGCAGGGCGAGGCGCTGCTCCTGTCCCTGAGCTTGTAGGTGGCTGGAGTGGTCGAATCCATGAAGGAGGCTGCGTCGAACACCGGCAACCTAGCGGACTGGGCCGCCGAACTGGAGCAACTGCGTGTCCTCGTTGCCAAGCAGGAGTTGAACGAGAACATGATCCGATATTGCCGGGGCATGGACCGCAAGGACCTCGCCCTGATGAAGTCCACGTACTGGCCTGAGGCGACTGAGGATCATGGGATGTTCGTGGGCCTGTCCCATGACTTCTGCGACTGGGCGTACTCCATGCGGCGGGAGTCCTCCCACAAGGCCAGCCATTACGTGACCAACATACTTATTGAACTAGACGGCAACCAGGCCAAGCGTGAAACGGCGTTTATCTACCTGGCCATGCCGGCCGACGGCGGCCCTACCGATCTGCTTGCGGGCCGTTACCGCGATCTGTGCGAGCGGCGCCAGGGGGAGTGGAAGGTGCTCGCGAGGACTTGCGTCTGGGACGGGGCGCAACGACTCGCTCCGGAAGCGGACGTCGCCGAGCTGTTCGGCATTCCGCCCACGTCCAACTTCGGTGATCGCTATCCGCACGACCCGACCTATGCCACGAATTGGGGAAAAGCATCCCCGGTTCCGACTACGAATGCAAAGGAGCATCTTAATGACTAGCGATCGAATCCTCGCTGGAAAGCACGTCCTCATTACCGGCGCCGGCCGCGGCCTCGGCGAGGCGTATGCACGCGCGGCCGCAGCAGAAGGCGCCCGAGTGGTTGTTTCCGACATTAACGCCGAAAGCGCCGACGCCGTGGCGGAGTCAATCAACCGCGAGGGCGGCGAAGCATTAGCCGTCGCGGCGGACGTCACCGATTGGGACAGTTGCCAGCGGCTGGTCTCTGCTGCCGTTGAACGCTTCGGGAAGCTGGACGGCCTGGTCAACAACGCCGGCTATTTGGAGACGGTGACTGCCGGGCAGGAGAGCCAGGAGCATATTCGCCGCCACGTCGACATCAACGTCTGTGGTACGTACTTCATGTCAGTCCACGGCCTCGCGGCCATGGAGGGACGGGGATCAATCGTCAACGTGACCTCGGGCGCGGTTGCGGGCCTTCGGATGATGAGCGCCTACGCTGCAGCCAAGGCGGCGATCGCCTCCTTGACCTTCGCCTGGGCCACCGAGTTCGGTGCCCAAGGTGAAGACATCCGGGTCAACGCGATGGCGCCCCACGCTGACACACCGATGATGACGGCAGGGACCGAGGCCTACACGAAATTCTTCGGTGGAAACCCTGTTGCACCGCCGCCTTCCACGAACGCTCCAGTGGTTCTCTATCTCCTGTCCGACCTCAGCCAGGGAGTAAACGGCCAGGTGGTCCGCTTTGCGAACGGGCATGACCTGATGCTGCTGTCACACCCCGCCATCGTCGATTCCGCCCTCACCCGCGAGACATGGACGCCCCTTGATGTCAGCGCCGCGTTCGATGACGTGCTGCGCGCCAGGATGCAGCCGTGCGGCCAACTGACGTACACGGACTCCCGCAGCATGGAGCCCGAGCTGACGGTGTTTGCAGGAGTCAGCCAGTGAACCAGCGGAACGAACCCGCCAAGCGCAGCGTCGACGTCGTGATTATCGGAGCCGGTCCGGTCGGGCTTTCGGCGGCGATCCTCCTGGGACGGTTCGGCGTCGACACGCTCGTGGTCGAGCGACGGACCGAGCGGTCGCGCCACCCCAGGTCCCGAGCTGTCAGTTGCCGCACCATGGAGGTGTTTCGCGAACTCGGCCTCACCGAAGAAGTGCGGGCAGCGGCGCTTCCTGGCGGACCACGCCGTCTGCTCGGAAGCGATGCGGTATCGCCGTGGCGCTCAGTCGTCACCAGCAACGCGCATGCGAGTGGACCCGCGGACACCAGCCTCGGTCCGGAGACGCTGGACGTAGTTCTGTGCTCCCAGGACGCGCTTGAGCCGATCCTCGTTGACGCGGCGCAGGCCGAGGACAGCGTCACCCTCCAGTTCGGCAAGACTGTGTCGACGGTGAACGACACAGGGGCAGAGGTTTTCGTGTCCATCACCAGTGACAAGGGCCCCGAAGTCGTCGCCGCAAAGTATGTGATCGCAGCCGACGGCGCCGCCAGCCAGGTGCGCACCGCCTTGGGGATCGGGAGCACCGGGGATCAGGACCTGCAGACAGCGGTGAGTGTGCTGTTCCGGTCGCCTGTCATCCAGCGGCGCACGGGCGACCCGTCCAGCTTCATCTATCTCGATAATCCGGACACGATCGGGGCTGTGGTGATCGCTCCCGTGGACGCGACCGACCGCGTGGCGATGCTGGGCCGCCCACTGGTCATGGACAGGATGCCCTTCGAAGACATCGACTGGACGACGCAAATACGCGACGCGATCGGGGATCCCGATGAGTCGGTGGAATTGATGGACGCCCGGACCTGGACCGTGGGAGCCTGGGTGGCCGACCGCTACCAGTCCGGCCGGATCCTGCTCGCCGGAGACGCAGTGCACGTCATGCCTCCTTATGGCGGATTCAACCAGAACACCGGCATCCAGGACGTCCACAACATCGCATGGAAGCTGGCAGCCGTCCTCAAGGGCTGGGCGGATCCCGCCCTCCTGGACACCTACGAAGTGGAGCGGCGGCCCGTCGCAGTGTTCAACAACGCAGAAGCTGTCCGCAACTTCCGATCCATTGTGGGCAACGCCGATGAAGGCCCGCGCTCCTTCCGGCCGGAAAACTTCGTACACCCCGGCCTGGATATCGGATTCCGCTATGACCGAGGAGCGGTTGCCGGAGCCACGTCACCGGATGCCGGCTGGCCTGTAGGTACCTTCACCCCCACTGCTGCCGTGGGTGAACGCGCACCGCATGTCTGGCTTAACGCCGAGGCCACTGTCTCCACGCTTGACCTGTTCGGACGCGAACTAACCATTCTTGCGCGCTCCAGTTCGGAGCCTGCACGGGAGGCGGCGCGGCGGGCAGAGATCCACGGCATTCCCTACAGCTCGGTGACCTTCGGGCACTTGGGGGACTTCGTTGCTGCCGAGGCTGAGTGGGCGGCCGCTTACCGTGTCAACGGGGACGAAGCCATCCTCGTACGGCCCGACGGGCACGTGCTCGCCCGCCTGGACGGCAACGACCCCAACGCTGTGGACCGCGCCCTTCTTGCTTACACCGGCCGGACCACAGCTCTATGATCCCGGTGGAACTCGACCTGCCGCCGCCGGGAGGTTGATGACAGGGTCCGAACACGCCGCTATTCTCGGCGCTATTTCTATCTTTACTATTGAGAACTTGCTCTATCTGAAGATAAGGTTCATATTACGAGAGTTTCTCCCTGGCAAGGCAGCAAATGCCGTAGCCGCAACTCAACGCTCAATTACAAAAATAAGGAGATTCACGATGGCGTGGATAACGTTTGATGACTACAAGGACAAGTACCAGCACATCAAACTGGAACGCGATGAAGACGGCATTCTGCTTGTCACGTTCCACACGGATGGCAGCGACGTCGTCTGGGGCGTAGGAGTCCATGACAACGTTTCATCGCTCTGGGACGACATCAGCAGGGACCGGGGGAACCGCGTCGTCATCATTACCGGGGCGGGTGACACGTTCATCGACAAGGAGGCCCCGATTGAAAACAAGAACTGGGTAACCCCCGAAATCTGGCTTGGTCTCCATCACGACGCCAAGCGCCTTGTGCTGGGCCACCTCGACATCGAGGTTCCGATGATTGCCGCAGTCAACGGCCCCGCACGCTACCACAATGAGCAGGCGCTGCTGTGCGACATCGTCATCGCCTCCGAGGATGCCGTATTCGCCGATCATGCACACTTCTCCCAGGGGAACATTCCGGGCGACGGGATGCAGATTATCTGGCCGCTGGTCATCGGTTTAAACCGCGGCCGCTACTTCCACCTCACCGGCCAGGAGATCACTGCACAGCAGGCCTACGAATGGGGTGCCGTGAACGAAGTGGTGCCCAAGGACCAGGTAGTTACCAGGGCGTATGAACTGGCACGGATGCTCGCCGCCAAGCCTACGCTGACGCTGCGCTCCACGCGCATGCTGATGGTGAACGAGCTTAAGAAGACCATGAATGACGCGGTAAGCCACGGAATGATGACCGAGGGTCTTGTTGCGATGGGTGAAGGCTGGAATCCGACTCCGCTCACCGGACCGGAACTGGCTGCAGGCGTCAAGACGCCCGCCTGACGCA
>NZ_JARHXQ010000132.1:0-4765 GCF_029222765.1 Arthrobacter sp. Cr_A7
CCTGGCCGCAGTCGCCGACGTCAACCTCGGCCTGGGTACAGCAGGCACCAACGGCACCGACACTGCAGCAGCCGACCTGGCCGTCGCAGCAGACGCAGCACTCGGCCTCGGCACCCTGACCGGCACCGACGGCACCACCAACGGACTCGACACCGCCGTAGACGCAGCCCTCGACCTCAACCTCGGCGGCACCACCACCAACGGCACCGATGGCAGCACCGGCGGCAACGGCGGTCTCGATCTCGGTGTGGACCTGGGCGCAGACCTTGGCCTCGGCCTGATCGGCGGCGACAACGGCACCGGGACGGAAACCCCGGGAACCGACAACCCCGGCACTGAAACCCCGGGTACCGATCCGGTCGACGGCAACACCGGAGGCGTGGGCACCGTTGATCCCGGCACCAGCAACCCGGGCACCGGTACCGGAAACGGGACCGACACCAGCGGCACCGACAACGGGAACGGCGCCGGTAACGGTACCGGCACCGGAAACGGTACCGGCACCACGGGCACCGGCACCGCGGGTACCGGCAGCATCTCGGTAGCATCTGCCGGGTCCACCGCAGTTGGTGGCGCCATTGCTGCCGACGCTGCCCCCCGCAGCACTCCGGCCCAGGGCGCCACTGCGCTGGCCAACACGGGTGTTGACACGTCGCTCGTCCCGCTCGCCCTGCTGATCCTGGTGGCCGGACTCCTGATGCTGCGCAAGCGCAAGGTGTCCTAGCCACATCTGAAAGGCATCTGCCCGCGCCTGCACCACGCGCCTGAAGCGGCTGCACCCTGCAGGCTGAGGGGAAGGAGGTCCGCCCGAAGAATCGCGACATTACACGCAAAACATGTCCTCAGCACACATGTCCTTGTGACCGGTGGTCCGGTGGCGAAGTTCTTCAAACTCGCCGCCGGGCCGCTGGCGTGCCATCCCCCCATCCAGCCGCCGCCAATCGCGAGTAGTGCCACCCCGCCGGTATAATTTGAGTACGACAGTGCCGCAGCGCACCGGGAGGAACGGGTCATGGTGGCGGAATCGCCGAGCTCCATCACGAATGAAGTTGTTGGCGGACGTTACCGGCTGGGTGAGGTCATTGGGCGTGGCGGGATGTCTTCGGTCTACTGCGCCAGGGACGAAAACCTGGGCCGCGATGTAGCCCTCAAACTCTTCGCACCGCAGGCCCCTGATGCGGATGAATTGAAGCGCCAGGAAGCAGAAATCCAGCTTCTGGCCACGCTGAACCATCCGGGCCTGGTCACCCTTTTCGACGCAGGCATCGACACGCGCATCCCGGACGAGCCAAGGCCGTTTCTCACCATGGAACTGGTGGAGGGGCAGGACCTTCGAACGCGGATCCGGCACAGCACTTTGCCCCTTGAAGAGCTCGCTGTCATCGGGGCCGGCATCGCGGATGCACTGGCCTATGTCCACGGACTGGGCATCATCCACCGTGACATCAAGCCTGCCAACATCCTGCTGGTCCAGATCCGGCCCGGGGAGCCACTGCGCCCGAAACTGACAGACTTCGGCATCGCCCGCATTGTGGATGCAACCCGCCTCACGGCCACGGGAACCATGGTGGGCACCGCTGCCTACCTCAGCCCCGAGCAGGCGATGGGCCAGCCCCTCTCCCCCGCAACCGACATCTACTCACTGGGACTGGTGCTCCTGGAATGCATCAAGGGCGTGGTGGAATACCCGGGCGGCGCTGTGGAATCCGCGGTGGCCCGGCTGCACCGCGCGCCCGAGATCCCCGATGACGTCCCCGCCGAATGGGCTGACCTGCTCCGCTCCATGACCGCCATCGAGCCCCTGGAGCGTCCTGCCGCCGCAGACATTGAAACTGCGCTGCGGCAGGCCCTGGTGTCGCCCGCGTCGACTCCCGGGGAACTGGCGCCTGAGACGACGCGCGTGCTCCCCGCTATGCCGTTCCATCCTCCCTCCATCACGGCGGAGGAATCGGTGGACGAGCTGCGCGAGGCAGCGGCATCCTCAAGTGACCCCGCCCCGGCAGAGAACGTGCAGGGGGCTGCGCCGACTCCAGCTGCCGCACAGGCGCACCCGCAAACCCGGACCAAACGGTTCTGGCTTGCTGTGGTCCTCGGCCTCGTCGCGGTTGCGGCGGCGGTGGCAGCGGTGATGATGACAATATCCGCGCAGTCTCCAGCCGACGTCGTGCCTTACCCAACGGTGACCGGGGTCCTGGGCGAACATCTGGAGGAACTCCAGAAGAGTGTGGAGCCGTGAGGCTGAAGCAAGGAGGCGCCGGCCGTTTGGTCCTCGGATGGTCGGCCACCTTGCTGGCAGCAGGACTGCTGAGCGGCTGCGGCACCAATGACTCAGGCCTCCAGCGTGACGCCGCCAGGCAGCTCCAGGCTCGCGTCCTCGAGGTGACCCAGGCGTCCTCGCAAAATGATCCCGGCGGCGCGTTGAAAGCCCTTGAGGGACTTGAGGCGGAGCTTCAGGCTGCCCAGGCGAAGGGCCAGATTTCCGACGACCGGCGCCGCAGCATCACCACCATTGCCACGGCCGTGCGTGCGGACCTGGACGATGCGGTTGCCGCCGCGCAGGCAGCGGCTGACAAGGCCGCGGCTGACAAAGCAGTGGCCGATCAGGCTGCGGCGGCCGCCGCAGCCGCCGCAGCTCCTGTTGAAACACCGGCCCCGTCACCCGAACCGGAACCTGAAGCGGAACCGGAACCTGAACCTGAGCCGGACAGGAATGACAAAAAGGGCGGCAAGGGCAAGGGCAGCGACTAAGCCCGCGGAAACAGAACGGACGACGGCGGCCCCGCCTTCCGCGGCACGCTTCACCCGGGCAGGTTCCCCGCCTTCCGTTCAATGTGGTTGAGGACAGCGGCGAGGGCCGGCCATCTGTTATTGCCCCGCCGGGTACGGGCATAGGCGCGCACCACCACGTCGGGTTCGGCCAACCGTACGAGGGTGACGCCGCTGCGCGGCTTCCAGTCCGCCGGCAGGAGGCCGATTCCCATTCCCGCGAGGATCAGGTCCTCAACGAGGTCCAGGCTGTCCGCCTGATGCCGCATCCGGGGTTCAAAGCCGGCCATCGATGAGATGAGCCGCAGAACCTGCTCGTCCGCCTGGTTGCGAGAGTTGCCGATCCAGTCCCAGCCCTGGAAGCCGCGGAAAATGTCAGTGGCACTGCCACCTTGCAGTGGCGCGCCTTCAGGAACACCGAGGCTCCACGGCCTGCTCCACAAAGAGAGCGAGTCAAAGGCCTTGCCGCTGCCGTCCGGCGCCAGGTTGTAGTCGTACGTCAGGGCGAGGTCCACGGTGTCGGAGCCAAGCAGGGCAAGGGCTTCGGCAGGCTCGTGTTCCCGAACTTCGATTTTCACCTCCGGATGGCTCACCGCAAGCTCCCGCACAATGGGCATGAGGACCAACCGGATTGCGGTGGCGAAACCCGCCACCCGGACCGTGCCCGCGGGCTCTGCTTCAGGATCCAGCTCCGCGGTGGCGGCGTCCACGGCGGCGAGGATGGTCACCGCATGATCAGCCAAGCGTCGGCCCGCCGGTGTCAGGCGGACTCCGCGTCCAACCGGTTCCAGGAGGGGCGTGCCGGTCTCCCGGGCAAGGGCCGCGATCTGCTGCGACACGGTGGACGTGGTGGTCTGGAGGGCATCTGCGACGTTCCGCATCGAGCCTTGGCGGGCGAGTTCCAGCAGGACTTCCAGGCGGCGGGTTTCCATCCGTCCATTGTCCATAATTCGTGAACAATTTGTGAACGAATATCACGTGGACGAGGACAGTGCCGGGACGGTCTACTGAACGCATGGAATTTTCTCAACACCACGGCAACCGCGTACGGAGCGGGACAGCAATGGCGGGGGCTGCCATGTGCTGCGTCCAGCTTGGCCTTGCCGCGTCAGTGGGTCTCACGGACAAACTTGGCCCCGAAGGAGTCTCCTGGCTGCGCCTTGCCTGGGCCGCCGTCATTCTGGTCGCCTTCACCCGTCCCTGGCGGTCACGGATCAGCCGGACCGGCCTGGCGACATGCATCCTCCTGGGCCTCGCCACCGCGGCCATGACCCTGATGTTCATGGCCGCTGCCATGCGTATTCCGCTGGGCACGGCAGCAGCCTTGGAGTTCCTGGGCCCCTTGTCGGTCGCCGTCATACGGGGGCGTCGCGCAGGACGATGGTGGGCCCTGGTGGCAGCAGCCGGAGTGGCAGCCCTGACCGAGCCATGGCACGGTGGCATCGATCCTGTCGGGGTTCTCCTGGCATTGGGTGCTGCGGCCTGCTGGGCCGCCTACATCCTCCTGACGCAGCGTGCCGGTGACGAGGTGAACGGCCTGCAGGCGCTGGCAGTGTCCATACCCGTTGCCGCGGCTGCCACTACGGTGGTGGCGGGACCGGCGGTCTTCGCACACCTCGACTGGCAGCTGCTGCTCGCCGGAGCAGGCCTGGCCCTGCTGATGCCGGTGATCCCCTTCAGCCTCGAGCTGCTGGCGCTGCGCCGCCTGAAGGCCTCGGCCTTCGGGACGCTGATGAGCCTGGAACCGGCCATCGCAGTGGTGATCGGGTTCGCCGTCCTGGGCCAGGTTCCCGGCCTCAGCGCCGTGCTGGGCATCGTGTTGGTTGTGGCGGCAGGCATTGGGGTCACGCTTCAGGCTGGCCGGGAGCAGGAGGCGGCTCCCGCAGGGCAGCCCGACGGCGGCCCGCTGGCGGCGGAGGCGCCTGCCGTCCGTTCCTGACAACAGGACGGACCTGTCAACAGGACGGATCTGTCAACCGACATTCCTACAACAAGACAT
>NZ_JARHXQ010000133.1:0-11359 GCF_029222765.1 Arthrobacter sp. Cr_A7
CCTTATGGTGTGGCCGGCAGCCTCAGGCGTTGGCGTGTTCGGCGAGGATGGCGTCGATCTGGCCGACGGCCTCTTTCATGCCTTCTTCCATGCCCATCTGGACCATCTGTTCCATCTGCTCCTCGGATTCGAAGGTGGAGAGGATGGTCATCCTGGTGCGGTCGCCTGTGCCTTCGAGGTTGACGGAGGCGTGTGTGGTTCCCATGGAATCCACGGGCTGGCCGTTGTCATCGGCAAATCCATCGTCAAACGCCAGCCTCTTGGGGCTTTCGACAGTGCTGAAGCGCCACCAGCCACGGGCTTTTTCGCCCTCCGGACCGGTCATGTAGTAGCTGGCCTTCCCGCCCGGACGGAAGTCGAATTCCTCGAAGGTGGCCGGCCAGGTGGGCGGGCCCCACCAGCGCTCCAGCTGCCGCGGGTCTTCCCAAAGGCGCCAGACACGCTGGATGTCCGCGTCGAACTCGGCAATGAGTGTGAAGCTGAGTGCCTCAAGATTCTTGGTGGAACTGATAACCGACATTGCAGAACCCTTCCTTATCCTTCAGCCAGAATGTCCGCGATCCGGTCAACACGCTGCCGCCAGATCGCCTCGTACTCATCGAGCAGCCGGCGGGCTTTCTGCAGGCCTTCATGGTTACCCCGCACAATCTGCTCCCTTCCGCGCTTCTCCTTGGTGACCAGGGATGCGCGCTCCAACACCGCCACGTGCTTTTGAACTGATGCGAAACTCATGGCGTAGAGGGCTGCGAGGCCGGAGACCGAGTATTCGCCGACCGTTACGCGCCGCACAATGTCCCGGCGGGTGGAATCGGCGAACGCCTGGAAGAGGCGGTCAAGTTCGGTTTCGCGGAGCTGATCTACAACCATTTGGTTGTACGATAGTCCTCGCGGAAGTGGGAGTCAATGGGTACGTTGAAGCCCATGAGCATTTTCCTTGCCGGCGCCGGGCCGGACCACCTGGCCTTTCCCGACGTGTTTGACAGGTTCGCTCAGGAGGTGTCCCACGCTGCGCGGACGGAACCTGCCCGGATCGCCGTGGTTGTCCATGACCGGGGCGGCAACCCCGAAAGCCGCCTGGCCGAGTACGCGGAACCATTGCGCGCCCGGCTGGCCTGCAACGTGGTGCCGGTGCTGCTCGGCCAGGACGGGCCGGCCGAGCCCGCACTCTTCGACGGCGTGGACGCGGTGGTGGTGGGCGGTGGACTGACGCCCGCCTATATGGAGGGCCTGAACGCCGCGGCTGCCTCTATTTCGCGTCGGGTGGCAAGCGGTGTCCCGTACCTCGGTTTTTCCGCCGGGGCCATGGTCGCTCCCGGAAGGGCACTCATCGGCGGGTACCGCGTGGACGGAACTGAAGTATGCGGCGAGGAGTGCTCGGAGGGGTTGGACCACCTCGACATCCGGACCGGCCTGCGGCTGGCCCCGTTCACCGTGGATGTCCATGCCGCCCAGGCAGGAACGCTGGGCCGGGCCGTCGCTGCCGTTGCGGCGGGGCTGGTGGACAGGGCCGTCGCCATCGACGAAAACACCGCCCTCGTCCTGCCCGGTGCAGGGGCCGAAGATTTTGAGGTGATGGGAACCGGGAACTGCTGGGATGTCCGCAGCGCGGCACCCGGCGCGGTAGCATCCGTCACCGTCGCTGTCCTGCGCGCCACCTGACGCCCGGCGGCATGCCCCCGTTGCTGCTACGCGTCGAAGTGCGTCTGGACGCCGCCGCCCGTCAATTGTTCGATCAGCTCCCGGGCAACATCGCGCAGCTTCCGGTTGCGGTTGCTGGAAACCTTGGTGAGGATTTCCATGGCTTCCGCCTGCGAGCAGCGGTTCTGGGCCATGATCACGCCGCAGGCCAGGTTGATCGCCGTCCTGCTTTCGAGTGCCGCCTCAAGGTCGTCAGCGCGGTTCTGGGCAGTATTGATCCGGACGGAGAGGTGCAGGGTGTTGTGGGCGGCCGCGGCAAATCCCACAGCTTTGTCATAGACGTCAGCGGTGAAAGCCCGGGGCTTGGTGGCAAAAAAGTTGAGCGCGGCACTGGCGTCGCCGCTTATCTCCAGCGGCACCCCCAAGGTGCTGTGCACGTTCCGCTCGGCGAGTTCCCGGTTATAGTCAGGCCAGCGTGGATCCTGGGCGACGTCGTCGATCATCACCGCTGACATCTCGCGCAACGCCTTTACGCAGGGGCCATCACCCATGCTTTGCTCGATATGGTCAAGCTCCACCGCCCGTTCACTGCTGCCCGCTGCTGTGGCTGGCCTGCGTTTCAGCTTGAGGGTGACGGCACATTCGATCCGGTCATCGGCCGCCTCCGAAACAGCCGCAGCAGCCATTCCCGACAGGCCGGCCAGGAAGCCCACGATGCTCTCCGCGCCCACCAGGATCTCCTGTAGCTGGTGCACAGACTCGTTATCCGCAGAACTCGACATGGGGCAATCTTACTGTTGCGCTTCTGCAGCCGCAGCGGGTAAGGGAAAACATGGTGGCATATGCTGGGAATATGGCCCAGCAACTACCCCTCGACGAGCTCAGCACCGTGATCGCTCGCATCCAGGGGCTGCTGCTCACCGAGGAAAAGGTGACGACGGCGGTCCGCCTCCTGGCCCAGGCGGCGAAGGAGTCTGTGCCAGGAACCATCGGTGCCGGTGTTTCACTCCTGGATTCGCGTGGCCGCCGCACCAGCAGCGGCTACACGGACAAAATCGTGGAGCAGGCCGACGCCGCCCAGTACGAACACGGCGAGGGCCCGTGCCTCACCGCGTGGGCCGCGGAGGAGCCGGTGCTGGTGGAAGACGTCCAGTCCGACCAGCGGTGGCCCGAGTGGCGGAATGCGGTCAGGCTGCTGCCTATCCATTCTGTGGTGAGTGCTCCGCTCCTGGCCGGCAAGGAAGCCATCGGCGCCCTGAAACTGTATGCGGCAACCCCTCATACCTACGATGCCTCCAGCGTGAACCTGCTCCAGCTCTTCGCTGCCCCGGCTGCAACGCTGCTCTCGCACGTCCAGGCGAGCGAGGCTCCGAAGAAGATGACGGAAGGCCTGCAGTCATCGCTGCACAGCAGGGACGTGGTGAACCGCGCCTGCGGCGTCCTGATGGAACGGCTGGGTGTTCCGCACACAGCCGCGCTGCAGCAGCTGATGAAGCAGGCCAGGGAAGAGCGCACCACCTTGCAGAACGTCAGCGAATCCGTTCTGGCCGGGACGCCGGCGTCCGGGGACTAGGCGGCGCCCATGGGCTTCGATCCAAACGAACCGGAACAACGGCGCCGGCTCCGTGCAGCAATACGGGCCGCAGACATCACGGTGTCCGAGCTCTGGCTGAAGTACTTCAGCATGGCCGGAGACGCCGGCGAGTATGAAGTGGAGGCATACCTTCAGGGGCTTCTCTCGCTGCCGCCGGTCCAGCGTGACCTGCTGGCCCTCTCCGCCAACGAACTGATCGATGAACTCCCCCGGCCGCGGGCCCCCTACTCGGACGATTTCGCCTCTGAGCCCGAGGTTTCCGAAAGCCGGGACGAGCGCAGTGGCGGGAGCGCCGACGGACGTACCGCTGGGCCAGACGAATAGAGCCGCGCTGCCCGGGAGGGGTTCCTCCTGCCGTATCCGAAACCCCTGCAGGGGCGTAGTGTCGGAAGTAGGAAATTTCGGGATAGCAACAGGATCCGGAGGTTGAATACACGGGCCGGAATGCAATGAGCGCAGGGGCCGACAGCCAGGGTGACAGCAAGGCGCAACTAGGGATCGAGGCCTCATGGCCGGCAGCGATGCACTGACTACCTCCGATGAATATCAGGACCTGCTGCTCGAGAGCGCCGAATTTTCCGACTTCCTCCTGGGCCTCGCCACCATGTCCGCAACATTGCTGGGCGCGGACACCCGTACGGTGTTCTGCACTATCACGGTAGAGCGCAACGGCGCCCCCTCCACGATGTCCAGCAGCAGTGAACTGGGCCGGCGGCTGGACGAGAGGCAGTACGCGGCCGACGCCGGACCATGCCTCACAGCCGTCCGGCAGCAGAGTGCGGTGCTGGTTGAGGACATGGCCACCGACCAGCGGTGGGGAAAGTATGCGCAGGCCGCCCTCAGCGAGGGCGTGCAAGCCATGCTTGCCGTGCCCATCCGCACTGACGGCTCCTCACGCGCGGCGTTGAACTGCTACGCCCGGAAGGCCCACGCATTCGACGAAGAGACCGTCAGCCTCCTGGAAACGCACGCGGCATCGATGTCCCGCATCCTCCGCCTGGCCCTCCGGCTGCACGCGCCGCAGGCCTATCCGGAACACCTCCGCAGCGCGCTGAAGTCCCGCGCCGTAGTTGACGCAGCCATTGCCCTCATCATGCTCCAGCACCGCGGCGGACGGGACGGTGCGCTGGAGCTGCTCCAGCTCGCCGCTGTGTCAAGCAACCGCAGGATCCAGCAGATTGCGACCGACATTGTTGACGGAGGCAGCTTCTCCGCGGCCCGGCTGGATGGAGGGTAGGAATGTATTCTGAGGGGACCGGAGGACCTGAAGAACTGAATGACGCCGCGGAACAGCGGCGGGGAGCAGCGCAACGTTTCCGGGACACGGAGCTCCCGCTGGTCAAGCTGTGGACGTACTACTACGGGATCGGCGGGGACATCGATGAGGTGTCCCTGGACGCGTACCTCAATGAGGCGCTGGACCTCCCGGCCGCGCAGGTTGGGCTCATCACCACGGCGATGGCCGAAATGACGGAAGGTGATACCGAGTGAAGGACCACCACATCTCACCTGAAGGGTCACGGGCCGCAGAGTCTTTGGCGGACACGGAGCTGACGCTGCAGGAAATGGTCCTGCAAAGCCCTGACATCCGGGATTTCCTGGTTGAACTGGCCGTCCTGGCCGCGTCCCGGCTGTCCGTTCCCGGCAATCGCATCCACGGCGGCGTCACGGTGCTTCGGCACAAGCGGCCGGAAGCGGTTGCGTCCAGCGACGCCGTGGCGCACGCCCTTGACGAGATGCAAAACGGATTCGGAGACGGCCCGTGCCTTACCGCCCTCCGGAGCAAAGCCACCGTACTGGTGCCGGACCTCACCGCCGAGCGGCGGTGGGCGCCGTACGTCCGGGCGGCTGCGGGAAAAGGGGTGTCGTCCATCCTTGCCGTGCCCCTGGACCTTGCCGGTGAAGCCGAGGCGGTACTTAACCTTTATTCAGGCTGCAGTAACGGTTTCTCCGGTGACGACATCGGCACCGTGGAGGCCTTCGCTCACCAGGCGGCAAGCTCGCTGCGGCTGGTCCTGCGCATCACCCAGCTCAGCGAGGCCAGAAATGATCTGGCCGCGGCAATGCAGTCACGCACCGTGATTGACATGGCCGTGGGCGCCATCATGGCCGAGAACAGGTGCACCCGGGACACAGCGTTCGCCATCTTGACCAAAGCGTCCAGCACACGAAACACCAAGCTCCGCGACGTGGCGGCATCCGTGATCGCGTCCATCTCCGGGGAGAAACAGATTTCCACCCACTTCGACGTGTGACTGCTAGGAGTTCGGAGCTGTGACCGGCACGCCGTTGGCCCCGGAACCTGCTTTCCCCAAACTCCAATAGCCCCGGAATTCCGAGGATTTCGGATCCACGCCGGCAGCCACCAGGCAGCGGCGAAGGGTCCTGACCGTCCCGGCTTCAGCGCCCACCCACGCATACGTGGAGCGCCACCCTCCGTTGCGTTCGACGACGGCGTGGACCGCCTGCTCCAGGCGGAGGCCGCGTGGTGCCGCACCGCCGTCGCGGTCCAGCCAGGTGATCCGTACGCCGCTGCGTGTGGCCAGGGGAAGGACGTCCGCGGCTTCGGGGACTTCCAGGAAAGCGTGCCCACCGATGTGGGGCGGAAGCGTTTCGAGGATGGAACTGATGGCGGGGACCGCCGTTTCGTCACCGGCCAGGAGGACGTGCTCCGCGCTGCCCGGCTTCCAGTTGATCCCCGCTTCGGACAAAGGCGTGGCGGGCGTCACCGCAGTGGCGTCCGGTCCCACAAACCACGCCCGGCAGCCGACCTCCGCCTCCTGCGCCCACCGCGATCCCGGCCCTGCATGGTCGCGGGGTCCCTGATGCAGCACAAAGTCGATATCGAGTTCCGGACCCGCAGGCGCATGCCGCAGGGCCCGGACGGTGTAGCTGCGGATGGAGCCGCGGCCGGGTTGCTCCTGCCGGAGCCAGTCCTGGTACCACCCCGCCTGCAGGAGTCCGCTGGGCGTGCCCGGCGGTTGGAGATCATGGCCGGGGATGGGCAGCAGCAGCTTGATGCGGAGGTCCAGGGTGGGTCCGGGCACCCCGAACGCCTGCAGCGCCGGACCGGTGAACGTGATGCGGCGGAAGCGCGGGCTCAGGTCCCGCACTTCCGACACCACGGCCTCGAACACCCGCACGGGGTGCCGGGAAACCAGGGTTGCGGCAGCCATTAGGGGCATTACGGCAGCTGCGGATCCACGCCGTAGTGCTTGGCCAGGTCAGTGATCACAGCGTGGGCGCCCTGAATACTGACCGAAGCCAGGAACGTGGCGTCGTCAACGTTGATGACCTCGCCCTGGAGCCGCTCCCACAACGGGTTCGACTGGAACGCTTCCTGCTGCGCGCGGGCCTTGTCGCCTTCGGCTCCGGCCGGGGTGAAGGCGCTGACCATCACCAGTCCGGCGTCGCCCTGGAGGATCTGCTCGGCGGACAGCGGTACGAAGATCTCCTTCTCGCTGTCCGGCTGGTCCTTGGGGCGCGGAATGTTCATGTCCGCCATGATCTCGCCAATGAAGGAGTTCGAGGAGTACAGCCGGGCAGTGTCGCCGCCGGTGAAACGGATGAGGGAGTAGGTTGCGTCCGGCTTCTTGGCCAGGATCTCGGCTCCCACCTTCGCGGCGCGGTCCTCGTAGGCCTTGACCAGTTCCTCGGCCTTGGCCTTCTTGCCCAGCGCCTCGCCCAGGAAGACGACGTTTTCCTTCCAGGTGGGTCCGGTGCTCACGGAGAAAATCGTGGGCGCGATCTTGGACAGCTGCGAGTACAGGGCCTCGTGGCGGACTTTCGCGGACACGATCAGGTCCGGCTGCAGTTCCAGGATCTTTTCCAGGTTGGGCTCGGCCAGGGTGCCGACGTTCACCGAATCCTTGGTGGCATCGGCTACATCGCCGAGGTAAGGGGCGAACGGAGCGTTGGGATCCTGCCGGTACTGCACGTAACCCACCAGGTCGGCCTCGAGCAGCAGGGCAGCATCGATGTAGCTCGGGTCCAGCGCAACAACGCGCTTGGGGACCGTTTCGATGCTGGTTGAACCCATGGTGTGTTCCATGGTCAGCGGGAAGCCTGCTGCTTCGGGAGCGGCGGAAGTGGTGTCACTGGTGGTGGCGGCCGGGGAGCCGCAGGCCGCGGTGGCCAGGAGTACCAGGCCGGCGGCAGCAGCGGTGAGCTGCTGGACAATGGGAATTTTCACGGGGAATGCCTTCACAAACGATGCGGGGATGCGACGCATTAGGTAAGGCTTACCTGCGCCTGCCGTAGACTGTAGCAGGATTTGGCGGATTAGCTCACAAACCAGTGACGTAATAGAAAGTCCCATGTGAAAACCCTGAACGCAGAGCCGTCTCCGGACGTGGCCCGGACAGATCCGGCACGGACGGCCGCGCGGGCCCCACGGCGGAGGGTGCCGCGGAACCGCCCGGTTTGGCTCCTGGTTTCCCTGCTGGCACTGTTTGCCGCCTGCGTGCTCAGCATCTGTATCGGGGGGCAACCGTCTTCCCTCCAGGAGGCCTGGCACGCGGTGTTCACCCCCACGGGCGACGTCTTGGACGTGACTGTCCGCGAGCTGCGTTGGCCCCGCACAGTCCTGGGAATCTGCGCCGGGATCTGCCTGGGCCTGGCAGGAACCCTGGTGCAGGGCCATACCCGGAACCCGGTAGCGGACCCCGGCCTGCTCGGCATCAACCAGGGCGCGGCGCTGGCCATCGTGGCTGCCACCGCCCTGGCCGGCGACCTTCCAGCCCTGACCCAGGCGGCGCTGGCCTTCGCCGGGGCACTCGTTGCCAGTGTCCTGGTGTTCATGATCGGATCGGCAGCCCGGTATGGCGCCACCCCGGTCACACTGGTCCTGGCCGGAGCGGCCGTGACCGCTCTGTGCTCAGGGCTCGTGGCAGGAATTGTCCTCCTCAATGACCAGGCCCTGGACACCCTGCGGTTCTGGCAGGTGGGTTCGCTGGCGGGACGGACCGGGGTCCTGGAGCTGGTCTGGCCCTTCATCGCGGCCGGCGTTGTGCTGGCCCTGCTCAACATCCGGGCCTTGAACGCCCTTGCGCTGGGCTCGGACGCCGCTGTTTCCCTGGGTATTTCAGTACTGCGGGCGCGGGCCGTGGGCATCGGCGCTGTCACGCTCCTGGCAGGAACCGCTGTAACCCTGGCAGGCCCCATCGCCTTCGCCGGACTGCTGGTCCCGCACATCACCCGCGCCATCACCGGGCCGGACTACCGCTGGCTGGTGCCGCTCTCGCTCTTTACCGGGGCAACCGTCGTGCTCCTCGCCGATACCGCCGGCCGCATTATTGCCCGGCCCGGCGAACTGTCCGTCGCCGTGGTCCTGGCAGTGGTGGGAGCACCTTTCTTTGTGTACCTCGCCCGGCGCCGGAGGCTGGCAACGCTATGACAGTTCTCCAGAGCACCCGGCTGCAGGCCAGCCCGAGTGCCACAAAAATCAGGGCGCTGCGCATCGGCCCGGTATCCATCCGGCTCAACGTCCGCGTGATGGTGGTGGCCTCGCTGCTGATCCTGGCAACGGTGGCGGCCATGGCCCTGCACATCGCTTTCGGCGGCACCCCCATGGCCTACCCGGACGTCCTCAGGGCGCTGCTGGGCGACGAGTCCAATACGCGGATCCACCTGGCCGTCACGGAGTTCCGCGCCCCCAGGATGGTGGCCGCGGTCGTGGTCGGTGCCTCCCTCGCTGCTGCAGGAGCCATCACCCAGACCGTGGCGCGCAATCCCCTCGCGAGCCCGGACCTGCTGGGGGTGACGGCAGGCGCGTCACTGGGGGCTGTCAGCGTGCTGGTGATTGCCGGCGGGGGCCACGCTGGGCTCAGCGGCCTAGCGGCGACCGTGGGCATGCCCGCTGCGGCGTTCACCGCGGGCATCCTCAGCGGCGTGGCGGTGTACCTGCTGTCCTACCGGCGGGGCCTGGACAGCTACCGGCTGGTGTTGGCCGGGTTGGGCATCTCCGGACTCGCCGCGAGCCTGACCACCTGGATCCTCACCTTGGGCGACGTGACCAGCGCGGCCCAGGCGCTGACCTGGATGATGGGCTCTCTGAACGGAAAAGACTGGGAGACCGTGCAGCCCATGGCGCTCAGCGCTGCCGTGCTGCTCCTTGCCGCCATGGCCACCGGACGGTGGCTGCTGCTGACCAGCCTGGGCGAGGACACCGCCGTCGGGCTTGGCACCCGGATAGGTGCCGTCCGGCTGATAGTCCTGGCGCTCGCCGTCCTCCTGGCGTCCGTGGCCACGGTGACTGCTGGTCCGGTGGCGTTCGTTGCGCTGGCCAGCCCCCGGATTGCCCGGGCCCTGACCTCCACGGTGATTCCCTCCGTGGGAGTATCCGCGCTGGTGGGCGCGATTTTCGTGCTGCTGGCCGACACCTTGTCCGCCAATGCCCTGGCCGCCCCCTTGCCGGTAGGCGTGGCCACGGCCGTGCTGGGGGCACCGTTCCTGATCCACCTGATCCTCAAATACCAGCGGAGGCTGAGTTGAACACGTCCTTGGAGCAGCAGGAGGGCCTCCGGGCCCAGGACCTCAGCCTTGGCTACGACGGCGGCAACATCATCAGCGGGCTCTCGCTGACCATTCCCAATGCCCGGGTAACGTCGATCATCGGGCCCAACGGATGCGGAAAGTCAACGCTGCTGAGGGGCCTGGGCCGGCTGCTCAGCCCCAGGTCCGGCGAGGTTTTCCTCGACGGCGCACCCCTGCGCCAGCATTCCACCCGCCATATCGCCACCCGCATCAGCGTGCTGCCGCAGACGCCCACGGCACCGTCGGGACTCACGGTGGCGGACCTCGTTTCGCGGGGCCGGCACCCGCGGCAGAAGTGGTACCAGCAGTTTTCCGCCTCCGACGAATTGGTGGTGGAGTCCGCACTGGAAGCCACAGACATCCTGGACCTCGCCGATACGCCCCTGGAGGACCTCTCCGGCGGGCAGCGCCAGCGGGCCTGGATTTCCATGACCCTGGCCCAGGAGACGGGAATCCTGCTGCTGGATGAACCCACCACCTACCTGGACCTGGCGCACCAGGTTGACGTGCTGGAACTCGTCCGCCGGCTGAACCGCGAACACCACCGGACCGTGGTGATGGTGCTCCACGACATCTCGCTCGCGGCCCGGTACTCGGACCACATCGTGGCCATGAAGGACGGTGCCATCGTGGCGCAGGGCACCCCGGCCAAGGTCATCACCTCCGAGCGGCTGCTGGATGTGTTTGGCCTGGACGCCCACGTGGTGCCGGAACCCACGGAGGGCCGCCCGCACGTCATCCCGCTGGGAACAGTAGGGGCCCCGGCGGCCGACGCCGTGTCCCTGGTCACACGTGATGCGATTCACTCGCAATAAAAGGCGATTTGGTTGAGAGTGCCGTTTCGGTTTGTGCACCATGGAAGGGCAGGGCTGGACACTTCCAGCCCTATCCATCCTGGTGACGCAATGAGGCCCACCGGTTGCCCTTGGGGGCCGCCGATGCCGCAGGGCGTGAGCAGGCCATTCCCCCGGCCCGGCCGGACCGAAACAAGGAAGTACTGAACAATGACGTTTGAAGCTGCCGAATCCGTGACGCTCAAGATCTGGGACCGCTCCACCATGCACCACACGCTGGATGCGCTCGTCGAGGATCTCTCCACCCGCCACAACACCACCAAGGGCAGCGTCGCTGTCACCTGCAGCGGCCCCAACACCTTCACGCTCAGCCTGAACAGCGGCGCTGCCTAACCTCCGCCAAATCCCCCGGGCGAACCCTCGCCGGTGTGCTTGGTCACATCGCCCGAAATTGGGTTGCACTCTTCCCTCGCGACCATGCACCATGGAAAGACGGGAACGCGCTTTCCCAAATGCTTGTCCTCACCGACGAGGACACGGCCGGACACCCCGGGCCGCCAGACCGCAAGAAATGGAAGTTGAATAATGACGTTCGATGCCACTGATTCCGTGACCCTCAAAATCTGGGACAAGGCCACTCTCCACCACACGCTCGACTCCGCAGTCAGTGACCTCTCGGCACGGCACAACACCACCACCTGCCGCGTCGCCGTCACCTGCAGCGGCCCCAACACCTTCACCCTTAGCCTGCGCGGCGAGGACCGGGCCCTGGCGAACGCCTAGGCAGCCAGCCTCTGCT
>NZ_JARHXQ010000134.1:0-8347 GCF_029222765.1 Arthrobacter sp. Cr_A7
CCTTCCCGGGCAATTCCTTGGAAACCGATTCCTCCCGCACCGCTAAATTTCCGCGTTCGCGTTTATGATGTCCGAGGGGGGTGGTGTTATGGCTGATTCCAGCCACGGCAATAAGGTGGCGGTCCGAACATTCGGGGCGGTCCTGGACGCCAACCCCGACGCCCTCCTGGCCGTGACAGCGGACGGAACCATCACGGTGGCCAACGCCGCGGCAGCGAGGCTCTTCGGGTTACCGCGGGAAGAACTGGCAGGCCGCAACTACCGGACGCTCCTGGCTGCTGGCTTTGAGGATGAAGTGGACCAACTCTTCCGGCAGCTCATGGCCAGCCCCGGCGAATTTCCGCCGCCCCGGGAGATTAACGGGCTAAACAGCGACGGCACCGAATTTTCTGCTGAAGTGGCAGGCTCGCTGCTCCCGCCCGAGGGGCGGCAGGACGCAGCGCATGGCTCAGTCCCGCCGCAATCGCCGGGAGGACAGACACGGCACCACGACGGCGTTCCGGCCGGCACGCGGATGCTCCTGTCCATCCGGGGTACTTCACACCGCCAGGCCGCGGACGCCGACCTGCGGGAGGCCATGTCCCTGCTGACGGCCACGCTGGAGTCCACGGCGGACGGCATCCTGGTGATGAGCACAGACGGACACGTTGCCGGTTTCAACGACCAGTTCCTCACCATGTGGAACATCCCGCCGGAATTACTGGAGGGCGACAGCGAAGAACCCGTAATGCGGCTCATCATTGCCCAGGTGGCGGATCCCGTGGAGTTCATAGCCCGGCTCACCGAAGTGGAGGACGATCCTGCGGCAGAGAGCCATGACGTCCTGGAATTCAAGGATGGCCGCACCTTCGAACGCTACTCGCGGCCGCAGCGGGTGGGAGACAACATCGTGGGCCGGGTCTGGAGCTTCCGGGACGTGACTCCGCGCCGGAAAGCCCAGGAGCAGGCCCACCAGGCAATGCTTGACCTGGCTGCCCAGGCAGAGAAGCTCCGCGCCATGGCGTTCCAGGATCCGCTGACCGGGCTGGCCAACAGGGCCGTGTTTAATGACGGGCTGGCCGAGGCCCTGCAGGAGCCGCGGCTGAAGGCGGTGGACGTGCTGCTGCTGGACCTGGACGACTTCAAGGAAGTCAATGACATCCTTGGCCACCAAGCGGGCGACGACATGCTGATCGAGGTGGCCCGCCGGCTGCGCGGCTGCGTCCCCACGGCAGATGTTGTGGCCAGGCTGGGCGGTGACGAATTTGTGGTCCTGCTGACGGCATGCCCCGACGCCGACGAAATCGCCGCCTGCATCGTCCGCTGCCTCCACGTACCCGTGACCATCAGCGGCACCGTGCTGCGGCCCAGCCTCAGCCTGGGGCTCGCGTCGCTAGGCCAGGACAGCGTGGGCCCGTCCGAACTCCTTCGCCAGGCGGACATCGCCATGTATGCGGCAAAGGCGGCGGGCAAGAACCGCTTCCTCCGGTTCCACCCCGACATGATGACAGCTTTGGTGAAAAGGACCGATATGGAAAGCGGGCTGCAGCAGGCTGTGGCGAATGGCGAGATCACCGTGGACTATCAGCCCATCGTTTCGCACCGCATGGGCCAGGTGGTCATGTTCGAGGCGCTGGCGCGGTGGGACCGCGGCGGCGAGCGGGTGCCGCCGTCGGTCTTCATCCCGCTCGCTGAGCGGACCGGCCTGATCAGCGAAATCGGGTCGGAAGTCATGGCGGCCGGCATGGTCCAGCTTGCAGGCTGGCTGAGCGAGGACCCGTCGCGGTCCCTCGCCGTGAACGTCTCCGGTGTGCAGCTCCAGGAGCGGGACTTCGCAGACACTGTCCTGCGCCTGGCGGAAGCGGCCGGCGTGGCACCCTTCCAGCTGGTCCTGGAAGTCACCGAGAGCGTATTTTTCGACGCCGACTGCAGCCTGATCAAGCAGCTCAGCACCCTGCGGGAGGCCGGCGCCCGGGTGGCCCTGGATGACTTCGGCACCGGCTATTCCTCGCTGGGCCGGCTGCAGGACCTGCCCGTCGATACCGTAAAGATCGACAAAACCTTCGTCTCCATGGTGCGTACCGGCAACGAGAGGCTGCCCATCCTCAGCTCCATGATCAACATGGCGCAGAGCCTGGGCCTTGCCGTCATCGCCGAAGGCATCGAAACGGCCGCCCAGGCGGACTACCTCACGGCGCTGGATTGCGATTCCCTGCAGGGATATCTTTTCTCCCTTCCGGAGCCGGGCGAAAGGCTGGAACACGCCCTGCACCATGCCGAGGAAGCCCTGAACGCCCTCAAGGCGCGGTAGCGGAGCAAACGGTGGCCTGCCGGCCACCCCGCCGAGGGGTGTGAGGGATATCATGGGGGTGCGTCTCCGCCCAGGTCTCGGGCGGGCTCCGGTCTCAGGTTTTTGGGGTTCCGGGCGCAGCTGGAGGGAAGGGGACCTTCGTGTCTCGCACCGGTCTTTTGGAGCACCGGCCTGCCATCGGTAACAGGGGGGTCCGGCTGGGGTTGCCGGCTTTGCTGACTGCTGTGGCGCTGGCCGCGCTTGCCCTGTTTTTCGCAGCCAACAGCGGCACGCCCCCGGCATTGGTGACGGGGGATGTCCTCATCCTCGCGGCTTCCCTGCTGGCCGGAACGAGTTGCGCCCGTGCTGCCGCGCGTGGCGGAGTCAACGCCAGGGCCTGGATGTTCATGTCCGTGGCCGCCTTCGTGTGGGCCGCGGGCATGGCCCTTTATACCTACTATGGCCTCGCCTACAGCCACGTCTATCCCTTCCCGTCGCTCGCGGACGCCGGGTTCATCGCGTACTCGGTGCCCGCCGTCGCCGCGCTCTTTTCCTTCAAGAGGCGCGCCGGGAGCCCGGTGGCGCTGTACCGGGCGGTGATGGACGCAGCGGTCATCGCCGGCTCGGTGCTGGTGGTCAGCTGGTACACGGCACTGGGGCCCGCGTTCAGTTCGGTGGGTGACCCGCTGTCCCGGTTTACCGGAATGGCCTACCCGGTAGTGGACGTGATCATCACGTCCCTGGTGCTGGTCCTTGCCATGCGGCGGCAGCCGGGCGAGCGCCTCCCCTGGCTGTGCTTTGGCGGCGGCATGGTCGCACTTGCCGTCACGGACAGCATCTACGTGCGGATGACGTTCGACGGCGTCACAGGCAGCACGGGTTCGCCGCTCGCCCTCGGCTGGATCATCGCCTTCCTCCTGATCGCGCTGGCGCCCCTGGCACCGTACGTGGAGAGCGCCGGGCCGGACCGGCGCGGTTACACGCTGGCGCTCGAACTGGTGCCCTACGCGCCGCTGCTGGTTGCCGTGATCATGTTCGCCGGGCCGCATCTTCACGAGCTGGAACCGTTCCTGCTGGTGGTGGGGGCCGCCGTGCTGGTGTGCGTGCTGGTCCGGCAGGTACTGATCGTCTTCGAGAACATCCGGCTCACCAGCGGCCTCGAGGAGGAAGTGGCGGTCCGCACCGGGGAGTTGGAGGCCGCCCGGGAAGCTGCCCTGGAAGCAAGCCGGCTCAAGTCGGAATTCCTGGCCACCATGAGCCACGAGATCCGCACCCCCATGAACGGAGTGGTGGGCCTGACGGCCCTGTTGCTGGAGACACCGCTGAGTGAAATGCAGAAGCAGTACGCCCAGGGCGTGAAGGGTGCCGGCGAGGCGCTGCTGGCACTCATCAACGACATCCTGGACTTCTCCAAGCTGGAGGCCGGCAAGGTGGACCTGGATGTCCGCCCCTTCGATCCGCGCGTCCTGGTGGAGGAAGTGGCAGGCCTGCTTGCCGAACCGGCGCTGGCAAAGAACCTGGAGCTGATCGCCTACTGCGAGCCGGAAGTCCCGGCGCGGCTGGAGGGCGACTCCGGCCGGATCCGGCAGATCCTGCTGAACCTTGCCTCCAACGCGGTGAAGTTCACCGCATCCGGCGAGGTTGCCATCCGGGTGACAACGGAGAATCCCGGCGCGGGTCCCGGAAGCACCGCCGCGGTGTACTTCGAGGTGCGGGATACGGGCATCGGCATTGACCCCGCCCACCATCGGAAGCTCTTTCAGTCCTTCTCCCAGGCGGATGCCTCCACCACGCGCCGCTACGGCGGGACCGGACTGGGCCTGGCCATCTCCCGCCGGCTGACGGAGGCGATGGACGGCGAGGTGGGCCTGCAGAGCGTACCCGGAGAGGGCAGCACGTTCTGGTTCCGGCTGCCGTTGCCGGTTGCTCCGCCGTCCACGGACCCCGTGCCCGCCGCGGGTTTCCTCAACGGCCTGCGCGTACTGGTGGTTGACGATAACGCCACCAACCGGCTGGTGCTCGAATCGCAGCTGCGGGGCTGGCGGATGCACCCCGAAGCCGTGCCGGATGCCGGTTCGGCGCTGGCAAGGGCGCGGGAGGCGAATGCGGCCGGAGAACCGTTCCACCTGGCCGTGCTGGACTTCTGCATGCCGGACACCGACGGTCTGGAGCTGGCCCGGCAGATGAAGGCCGACGGCGGGCTGGCGGGGATCGAGCTCATGATGCTGACCTCCACCATGCAGGTGGACCCGGCGGAGATAGCGGGTGCAGGGGTGCGCGAGTGGCTGATGAAGCCGGTCCGCAGTTCCGAGTTCTACAACCGCCTGGTCCGCCTGATGTCCATGCGGAATGCTGCGCTCCCGGCGGGCGGGGCCAGCCACCTTGCCCGGGCCGCCGACCCGATGGACGGACCCGCCCGTGGACGCATCCTGGTGGTGGAGGACAACGAAGTGAACCAGCTGGTGGCCAAGGCAACGGTCAGCAAGTTCGGGTATGCGGTGGACGTGGTGGCCAACGGCGCCGAAGCCGTTGCCGCCACCGATGCCTGCCGTTATGCCGCCGTCCTGATGGACTGCCACATGCCCGTGATGGACGGCTTTGAGGCCACCCGGGTGATCCGGGGCCGGGAGCTGGGTTACCGACTGCCGATCATCGCCATGACCGCCGGCGCACTGGACGGGGACAGGGAGCGCTGCCTGGCAGCAGGCATGGACGATTACCTGGCCAAACCGGTGGATGCCGCGGCCTTGCAGGCGGCACTGACGCGCTGGGTTCCGGAACAGGTCCCCCAGCCGCTGGCCGTAACGGGCGGGCGCCCGGCAACCGCGGGGAGCAGCCGCCCGGCGCTGGACCAGGACCGGCTCGCCATGCTGCGGGAGCTTGGCACCGGTGATGGGCTGCTGCGTGCGGCGGCGGAGGCTTTCCGCAAGGACGCCCCGGGACGCATCGCGGCGATCCGCACAGCGATTGACGGCGGCGGCGGGCCGCCACTGGTGCAGGCCGCCCACGCCCTGAAAGGATCCGCAGCCAACATCGGCGCCAGCGCCGTCGCCGCTACCTGTGCGGAGCTGGAAGGCGTGGGCCGCAGCGGAACAAGCGGCGGCGCCGCGGATCTTCTCGCCCGCTTGGAATCGGAACTGCTGCAAGTGGACACCGAACTGGAGACCATGCTGGAGGTGCCGAAGTGAAAGTGCTGGTGGCCGACGACGATCCGGGCTCACTGCTGGTGGCCAGGGCCGCCGTCGAACGCTCCGGGCACGACTGCCTGGCGGCCGCGGACGGTGACGAGGCGTGGGCACTGTTCCGCGAACACCAGCCGGACGTGGTGGTCACCGACTGGATGATGCCCGGTATGGACGGGCTGGCGCTGTGCCGGTCCATCCGGGCGCGCGAGACGGACCTTTACACCTACATTGTGCTGCTGACCTCGCAGGGGTCCCGGGACGATGTGCTGGCGGGCCTGGAGGCCGGCGCGGACGACTACGTGACCAAGCCGCTGGACCCGTTCGTGCTGCGGGCCCGGCTCCTGGTGGCCCTGCGGATCACCACCCTGCACGCTGACCTGGCCCACTACAGGAAGGTACTCTCGCAGCAGGCGCGGACTGATCCCCTGACCGGGCTGCACAACCGGCTGAAACTCGCCGAGGACCTGGAGCAGCTGCACGCCCGCAGCGCCCGCTACGGCGAGGAGTACAGCCTTGCCATGTGCGATGTGGACAACTTCAAGGCCTATAACGACATTTACGGCCATCAGGCGGGGGACCTTGCGTTGCGGGCCGTGGCCGCGGCGCTGGCACGCCACGCACGGACGAGCGACGGCGTTTACCGGTACGGGGGCGAGGAATTCCTGCTGGTGCTGCCCAAACAAGGCCTTCCCGGGGCGAAGGCTTTGATGGAACGGACGCTGGCAGCCGTGCGGGAGCTGGGAATCCCGCATGTGGGCGACCCGTCCGGCCAGCTGCGGCTTAGCGCGGGAATCTCCACTTTCTCGGCACAGCACCCCGCCGACGCCGACACACTGCTGGGTGAGGCAGACGCCGCCCTGTATGCGGCGAAGGCGGCCGGCCGGAACCGGGTTGAGGTGGCCGGGTAGCCGCAGGCACGCAGGCCGGGGTGGCGGCGGGTCAGGCGGCCTTTTTGCCTTGCTTTTTCTGGATGGGCTTCTTCGGGGCCGGCTTCTGCTGTGCGGGCTGCTGCTGCGCGGGCTGCTCAGAAAGGGGCGGCTCTGCAACGGGCTGCTGCTGGGATCGCGTCCCGGCCGCCTCGGCCGGAACATGCGCTTCCGCCCGCTGGCTGCCGACCAGGATGGCCTCCGTGCTGGCGGTTGAAGCTGCCGGACTTGTTTCGGCCGCGGCGTTTTCGGCCACAGCACTTTCGGCGGCGGCGCGGTTGCGGCGCCAGCGTCGGTAAAGGTCGACGGCGGCCATCAGGCCCGCGATCGGGGTGAGGACGGCGGCCACATAAACGAACAACATCCAGGTGAGGGTGGTCAGCGGCGGCTGGTTGTTGTGGAGGAGGGACAGCCCGCCCAGCATTCCCACGGCCCAAAAAAGGATCACCGCCGTCAGGACGGCGCCGGCGGGAAAATACTGGTTGCTCACGATCTTTTTCAGGGTTTCCATGCACTTCCTCCTGCCTGGCGCAAAATGGCCGAACACCGGCGGCTGCCGAAAGTGGCCGCATCAACACCAGTATGAAGCCGGTTATCACGAAAACTCTGCAAGACGCCACCGTGAGTGATGAAGCTAACTGAACGCGCCGCCGTCGTACATTTTTCGGCGCGTCTTCCGCCCGTCCGGACGCCCCGTTACGGTTGGTTTTGTCCACTCGATTTCTGGAGGTTTTTGAATGCGCAAAGTGACCGCAGGCCTGTTCCATTCCGTTGACGGCGTGGTGTCCGACCCCTACAAGTTCCAGTTCGACAGCTTCGACGACGAACTGGGCGAAGGCCTCACCAAGATGATGGAAACAGTGGACACCGTGGTGCTGGGGCGCGTGAGCTACCAGGAGTGGGCAGGCTACTGGCCGAACGCGTCCGTGGACGAAGACTTCGCGGCCTTCATCAACCCCGTGGAAAAGTATGTGGCCTCCCGGACGCTCGCCGAGCCGCTGGACTGGCAGAACTCGCGCCTGATGGACGCCCCGCTGGAGGAGTTCGTGGCGAAGCTGAAGGAGCGCGACGGCGGCGAGATCGCCGTGTGCGGCAGCATCTCCGTGACCCGGCAGCTGCTGTTCGCCGGGCTCCTGGACGAACTCACCCTGATGACCCACCCCGTGGTGGCCGGAAACGGGCGCCGCCTGTTCGAGGACGGCGACCCGACCACCCGGCTGGTGCTTCAGGATCAGCGGAGCACCAGCAAGGGCAACGTCATCAGCACCTACAGTCGGCTCGAGGGTCAGGAGCGGAAAGCGTCCTGCAGACCGTCAGTGGCTGGTGGTACCGCGGCGTGATTCCAGGACCGGCCGGATCCAGCGGTCGGCCGCCAGTCCAGTCGCCAGCGAGTACAGCGCCTTGTGCGTCACGTCCACCACCTGTTCCTTCCGCGGCCAGGTGGAGGGCGGGGCGCCGGCGCCGGTCGCATTTTCAAGCGTCTGGTCGAACGCGAGCCGGACAACGGTGTGCTTGGTGTTCGCCAGCGGCCCGCGGATGCCGGTCACTGCCCAGATCCCCCGCACGGAACCGAGCAATGCGCCGGTCCCCCAGTGCATCACGTGGTTCCAGACCAGGGGCTTCTGGGCATCGTCCGGGCGCTGCCCAAGGAGCGTGAGGAGCGTGCGTGCCGGGATGTACGAGTTGGGCCGCTTGGTCAGGACCTGTTCAACTTTCTCCCCCGCTGTCATCACGGCCACACCGGCGAGGCCACACATGGCACCTCGAGCGGCAGCCGCCAGCAGCACTTGTCCACGGGATCCGGCCATGGTTCCTCCAGTTTGTTCCGGGAGCGGTGACAGAAGCACAGGTACCCCTGCCCTCCTTCGCCAAACAGCTAACCGGGATGTGGAGGTGCCGCCCGTGGCAGGGGCTCTTCGACCCGCCTACCGGGCCGGGGAAAGAACGCGTTCGACGGCGGCGATATC
>NZ_JARHXQ010000135.1:0-11690 GCF_029222765.1 Arthrobacter sp. Cr_A7
CGAAATGCGCGCGCGGCGGACCTTCCGGAAGCCGTTCCAGGATGTCCTCGGCGATCCTGCGCACCTTGATGTTCCGGTGGCTGGACGCCTTGGCAAGGATCGAGAAGGCCTCATGGTACGAGCACCTGTTCTGCGCCATGATCACGCCGCAGGCAACGTTGATGGACGTGCGGCTGTCCAGGGCGGAGCGCAGGTCTGAGGCCATGGAGCGGGCCGTGTGCAGGTCGATGGCCATCTGCAGGCTCTTGGCTGCCAGGCCGGCGAAAGCGCGGGCTTCGGCGATGACCTGGAGCGGGAACGCCTTCGCGTCCTGGGCAAAAAACGCCAGTGCTGCGGGAGTTTCCTGTGCCCCGGCGTCATCGTTGCCGGCACTGCTGTTCACCAGCAGCCGCACGCCCAGCACGCTGCCGAATCCGGCCAGCTGGAGTTGGTTGCAGTAGTGCGGCCAGCGGAAGTCCCCGTTGCGCTGGAGCACGGCCACGGGCTGGCCGCCGGTCAGCACCTCGCACACCGGTCCTTCCGCCGCCTGGTGCTCCCATTCCAGCAGTTTCACCACGTCGTCGGAGGTGCCGGTGATGGCGGGTGCCCTTTTGGGCTGGTGCACCACCACGCCGCACTCGATGCGGAGCCCTGCCGTCCGGACCACCGACTGTGCGGAGGCGGTCACCAGCCGGTTGAGGGAATCTGCCAACGATTCCGTGCCCGTGACCAGATCCAGCAGGAGGCCCGGGTTTCCGTTGTCCTGGGGCTTGGCGTCCCGGGATCCTTTGTCCGGGTGAGGGGCCATTCCGACGGCAGGAGCCGGGCGGGCGGTGTGGGTCCTCGGAGGAACAAGAGGGCCGGCGACGGCTGGGGGAGAGGCCTTGGTCTCAAAGGCCTCCTCGTCGCCGGCCCCGCTCATTACCCGTGTCCGTCGGACCGGGAAGCCTGAGCTTATATGTCGTGCATGCATTGCCAGTCTCACACCCCCTCGTGAGCAAGTACCGCGAGCCAGAACACGTCTTGTCTCTGAGATGAACTTAGTTGGGCGGCCGCGGACGGTGAACGCGTAGGAGGTACTCGTTTTTGAGATTAGGTACTACTTGGTTTTGGGTGCCCATTACTTGCTTTCGGTGTTGCCGCAGGTGGGCGGCTCGGACCACTCAGCCGGGAAATTAATCCCGCCCTTCCGATTCGCGTCACCCGACCGCTTGACTCGCGGAGCACGAGCACCAACAATTATTTCTATAACGTTGTAAATCAGAAGTGAGGATGTTTCGTGACCACAGCAGAACCAGCCGCGGCGAAAATCACCATGGATCCCGCCTTCGCGGTGGGACCGGTCCGGCGGCGCACTTTCGGTGCCTTTGTGGAGCACCTGGGACGCTGTGTGTACACCGGCATTTTTGAGCCGGAGCATCCGAAGGCGGACAGCGACGGGTTCCGGAAGGACGTCCTGGAACTGACCCGGGAACTGGGAATTTCCACCGTGCGCTACCCCGGCGGAAACTTCGTGTCCGGCTACCGCTGGGAAGACGGCGTGGGCCCGGCGGAGAAGCGCCCCGTGCGACTGGACCTTGCCTGGCACTCAAGCGACCCCAACTTGGTGGGCGTTGACGAGTTCGCCAAGTGGTCAGCCAAGGCCGGCATCGAAACCATGATGGCCGTGAACCTCGGCACACGCGGCACCCAGGAGGCGCTGGACCTGCTGGAGTACTGCAACATCGACGGCGGGACGGCCCTGTCCGACCAGCGCAGGGCCAACGGTGCGGAGAACGGCTATGGCATCAGAATGTGGTGCCTGGGCAACGAGATGGACGGGCCCTGGCAGATCGGGCACAAGAGCGCGCAGGAATACGGCCGGCTGGCGGCAGACACCGCGCGTGGCATGCGGATGCTCGACCCGGACCTCGAACTCGTGGCCTGCGGCAGCTCCGGTCCCACCATGAACACGTTCGGGGAATGGGAACGGGTGGTGCTCACGGAGACCTATGAGCTGGTGGACTTCATCTCAGCGCACCAGTACTTCGAGGACTTCGGCGACCTGCAGGAATTCCTCTCCGCCGGCCACCGGATGCAGGCGTTCATCCATGACATCGTGAGCCACATCGACCATGTGAAGTCGGTGAAGAAGTCCACCAGGCAGGTGAACATCTCCTTCGACGAGTGGAACGTCTGGCACATGAGCCGGGACGCATCGAAGCCTCCCACCGGTAAGGACTGGCCCGTGGCCCCCGTCCTGCTCGAGGACACGTACACGGTGGCGGACGCCGTCGTCGTGGGTGACCTGCTGATCACGCTGCTCCGCAACACGGACCGTGTCCACTCCGCCAGCCTGGCGCAGCTGGTGAACGTCATCGCGCCCATCATGACCGAGCCTGGCGGGCGCGCCTGGAAGCAGACCACCTTCCATCCCTTCGCACTGACTTCCCGGCATGCCTCCGGCACCGTGCTGCAGCTCGCCGTCGAGTCCCCGCTGCTGAGCGGCGGCAAGACCGCAGACTTCGCCGCGGTCTCCGCCGTCGCCACCTATGACGCGGAGAAGGGCGAGGCAGTGGTGTTCGCCGTCAACCGCTCGGTGACGGACGCGCTGCGCCTGGACGCCGTGGTGTCCGGGCTGGGCCCGGTGCGCGTTGTGGAGGCCGTCACCTACACGAACAAGGACCCGTACTGGCAGGCCACCGCTGATGATTCCACCTCCGTGCTTCCCACGGAGAATGTCACGGCAAAAGCCGACGGAGGCCGCCTCACCGCCGAGTTGCCCGCTGTGTCCTGGTCCATGATCCGGCTGGCCGTGAGCGGGTAGCCTGCCTGGCAGGACGAAGCCCGGCGGGGTGCCCTATGCAACAATGCGGCACCCCGCTGACGCCCCTGCCAACCTCTGGGAGGATGGACCGCATGGAACTGCACATCACGGGCGACCCCGCCGCGGACAAACTCTTGAGCGAGGACGACTTCGCCCTGCTGACCGGCATGCTGCTGGACCAGCAGGTGACCATGGAATCCGCGTTTGCCGGGCCCGAAAAGATCAAGACCCGGATCGGGTCCATGAAACCCGAAGCCATCGCCGCCCACGATCCGCAGGCCTTCGTGGAAATGTTCAAGGAACGGCCGGCCGTCCACCGTTTCCCCGGTTCCATGGCCGCACGGGTGCAGGCGCTCGCCGAGGCAGTGCAGAGTGAGTGGGACGGCGACGCCGCCGCGATCTGGACCAAGGGCGGCCCGGATGGTGCGGAAGTGCTCCGACGGCTGAAGGCCCTGCCGGGGTTCGGTGAGCAGAAGGCAAAGATCTTCCTTGCCCTGCTGGGTAAGCAGCGCGGACTTCAGGCGCCGGGCTGGCGTGAGGCCGCCGGGCACTACGGCGAGGAGGGTGCCTACCTGTCCGTCGCGGACATCGTGGATCCCGAATCCCTGGTCAAGGTGCGCGCCAGCAAGCAGGCCGCCAAGGCGGCGGCGAAAGCGGCGAAGGCCAAGGACTGACCCGCCCGCGGACCGCCGTCGGGGGAAAGGCCCCGAAGCCGGGGACTCCCTTGTGACGGGCGGTTCCCGTGCGGAGGCCTTTCTCTGCAACGATGTATCCCGGAAACCGGCGGAACCACACGAAGGAGCCAGACATGGCGGTCACCATGAACGACGTAGCGAGGGCGGCGGGTGTGTCGCTCAAGACGGTCTCCAACGTCCTGAATGACTACGAGTTCATCCGCCCTGCCACCAAGCAGCGGGTCCAGGACGCCATCGCAGAGCTGGGCTACGAAGCGAACCTCACCGCACGGAGCCTGCGGTCCGGAAAAACCTCCATGCTCGGCCTGGTCCTGTCCGATCTCTCCGCGCCCTACTACGCCGAGCTTGCATCCAAACTGATGAAGGCGGCCGCGCAGCGCGGGTACCGCGTCCTGGTGGAACAGTCCGACGCCGAAGGCAGCGTGGAATTGAATGCCCTGCAGGGGCCGTTCCGGCAGCTCACCGACGGCCTGCTGTTCACCCCGCTGGCCATCGACGCCGATGCCGTCGCCGCCCGGGTGGGAAAGAAGCCCCTGGTGATGCTCGGTGAACACATCGTTGATCCGCGCTTTGACCTGGTCACCATGAAGAACCGGGAAGCTGCGGCTGCCATCACCACCCACCTGCTAAGCAGCGGCCGCCGCCGCATTGCCGTGATCGGCGCCCATCCCGGGGAGTCAACAGGCAGTGCCGGGCTGCGGCTCAACGGTTACCGGACGGCGCTGGAGGAGGCGGGGGTCCCGTTTGATCCGGCCCTGGTGGCACCGGCAGTGTGGCGCCGCGACAACGGGGCAACCGCCCTGGCAGGGCTGCTGGACGCCGGCGTCCGCTTCGACGCCGTGTTCGGCCTCAACGACGTGCTGGCGCTCGGCGCCCTGCACGAGCTGCAGATCCGCGGAGTCAGGGTTCCGCAGGACGTTGCCGTGGCAGGCTTCGACGACATCGATGAAGCCCGGTTTGCCTCGCCCTCCCTCACCACTGTTTCCCCGGGCATGGATGAAATTGCCGAACGCTCCATCGGCCTGCTCCTGGACAGGATCGCAGGGAACGAGACCGCCGCCACGGGCGTGCACGTGGAGGCCGGCTTCCAGCTGAAAATCCGCGAATCCGCACCCTAGGATCCATCCTGCAGGTTTCGCCGGCGCCACAGGCGGGTACGGATTTGGCACCGGTTCAACAAGGGAAAGGTGCCTCCATGATTGCTCTTCTTGTCATCGACATGCAGAACGCGTACTTCGAAGCACCGGAGCTGGCGGCCCGGCAGGAGCAGCTGGTCGCCTCCTGCAACAGGCTGGTGGAGGGGTTCACGTCCAGCGGCCACAAGGCATTGCTGGTGGGCACGGAGCACGAGCGGGACAAGTCCACCTGGACGCTGAACATGCTTGACGACGACCAGGGCTTCATCTTCCGCGGCAGCAAGCAGGCCGAGGCTGTTCCCGGCCTGGCGAAGGATGGCCTGCCCCAGTTGAACAAGACCCGTGACAGCGCCTTTGTGGGGACCAACCTGCTGTCCCGGCTGCGGAACTGGGGCGCGGACGAGGTGGTGCTGGCAGGCGTCTCCACCCACAACTGCATCGCCCAGACCGGGGCAGATGCCTTCGCCCACAACATCCGGGTCACCTATGCCGAGGATGCCATGGCCTCGGAAGACAACCAGGACGCAAAGGACATGCTGCGCATCCTCTCCACCAGTTACCGCCAGCCGGTCCAGTCCACCGACGAGATCCTCGCCCGCCTCAGTGAGGCAAAGTAGGCCGCTGGTGGGGAAGGGCACGTAGAGCCCCGGATTACACTCCCGAAACGTCGCCGAAACGTTCGGCACCTACTGTGGGTCCCACGCCGTCCGCAGGCCGTTGAAGGGGACCCTCATGCATCTGATGCCACGTGAGCAGGAAAAGCTCATGATCGTGGTGGCCGCCGACCTCGCCCGCCGGCGCCAGGCCCGCGGCCTCAAGCTCAACTACCCCGAGGCTGTGGCCATCATCAGCTACGAGCTGATCGAAGGCGCCCGGGACGGCCGCACCGTGGCTGACCTGATGAGCTACGGCACCACGCTGCTGGCCCGTGACGACGTGATGGAGGGCGTGCCCGAGATGATCCACGACGTCCAGATCGAGGCAACCTTTCCGGACGGCACCAAGCTCGTCACCGTCCACGATCCCATCCGCTAAAGGGGCAGGCCATGATTCCAGGGGAGTACATTCTTCGGCCCGAGCCCGTGACGGCCAACGCCGGACGCGATGCGATCGAAGTCGCGGTCACCAACACCGGCGACCGGCCCGTGCAGGTGGGGTCCCATTTCCATTTCGCCGAGGCGAACGCCGCCCTCACCTTCGACCGGGACGCCGCCTACGGCCGCCGGCTGGACATTCCCGCCGGAACTGCCGCCCGGTTTGAACCGGGGGACTCCCGGACTGTCCGGCTCATCGAACTGGCCGGCACCCGGGAAGTGTACGGACTCAGCAACGCCGTCAACGGCCCGCTGACAGACGCGAAGGCGGGAAACAAATGAGCTTCGACATTCCCCGGCGGCAGTACGCCGACCTGTACGGCCCAACGACAGGCGACAAAGTCCGCCTGGCCGACACCGAACTGTTCCTCGAGATCGAGAAAGACCTCACCGTGTACGGCGAGGAAGTGGTGTTCGGCGGCGGCAAGGTGATCCGGGACGGCATGGGCCAAAACGGCCAGGCCACGAGGGATGGCGCTGGTTTGGACGAAGACGTCCCGGACACCGTCATCACCAATGCCGTGATCCTCGACTACACCGGCATCTACAAGGCCGACGTGGCTATCAGGGACGGCCATATCTTCAGGATCGGCAAGGCCGGCAACCCGCAGATCACCGACGGCGTGGACATCGTCATCGGCGCCAGCACCGAAATCATCGCGGGGGAGCGGAAGATCCTCACCGCCGGCGGCGTGGATACGCACATCCACTTCATCTCCCCGGACCAGGTGCCCACCGCACTGACCAGCGGCATCACCACCATGATCGGCGGCGGCACCGGCCCTGCCGAAGGCACCAAGGCCACCACCGTCACGCCCGGAAAGTGGCACATCCAGCGGATGCTGCAGGCGGCGGAGGGGCTCCCCGTCAATATCGGCCTGTTCGGTAAGGGCCACGCGTCCGCCGTCGAACCCCTCGCCGAGCAGATCCGTGCCGGTGCCATCGGGCTCAAGGTCCACGAGGACTGGGGCTCAACGCACTCATCCATCGACACCTCCCTGAAAGTGGCCGACGAATACGACGTCCAGGTGGCCATCCACACCGACACCCTCAATGAGTGCGGCTTCGTGGAGGACACCATCCGCGCGATCGACGGCCGGGTCATCCACACGTTCCACACCGAGGGCGCCGGCGGCGGGCACGCCCCGGACATCATCAAAATCGCCGGGATGCCCAATGTCCTGCCCGCCTCCACCAACCCCACGCTGCCTTACACCCGCAACACCATCGAAGAGCACCTGGACATGCTGATGGTCTGCCACCACCTCAACCCGGACATCCCGGAGGACGTGGCCTTCGCCGACTCCCGGATCCGGGCCGAGACCATCGCCGCCGAAGACGTCCTGCAGGACCTGGGCATCTTCTCCATCACCTCCTCCGACTCGCAGGCCATGGGCCGCGTGGGCGAGGTGATCACCCGCACCTGGCAGGTGGCGGACAAGATGAAGAAGCAGCGGGGTGTGCTGGAAGACCCCCGGGGGGACAGCGCTGCCGGGCTCCACGGTTCGGCGGGCAGCGATAACTTCCGCCTTAAGCGCTACGTGGCCAAGTACACGATCAACCCGGCCATCGCGCAGGGCATCGCGGACTCCATCGGCTCCGTGGAGGAAGGGAAGTTTGCCGACCTTGTCGTCTGGGATCCCGCGTTCTTCGGCGTCAAACCGGAGCTCGTGATCAAGGGCGGGCAGATCGCCTACGCGCTCATGGGCGACGCAAACGCCTCCATCCCCACACCGCAGCCCCGGACCATGCGGCCGATGTTCGGCGCGTACGGGAACGCCGTGCAGCAATCGTCCATCACGTTCCTGTCCCAGGCGGCCATCGACGCCGGGGTCCCCGAAGAGCTGGGGCTCGGGAAGGTCATCCGGCCCGTTTCCGGGATCCGTACCCTCACGAAAGCGGACCTGAAATACAACGACGCCACGCCGGACATCCAGGTGGACCCGGAAACCTACCAGGTAACGGTCGACGGCGAGGACGTCACCTGCGAGCCGTCCGACGTCCTCCCCATGGCCCAGCGCTACTTCCTCTTCTAGATTTCCGGAGCCCACATGATCATCGACAAAGTCCTCGGCAACCTCCATGAACTGCCCGCGACCGACCTCGCCGCCTACGCCGGCCTGCACCAGGAAAAAGTGGTGCTGCCCAGCGCCCAGCTGGTCAAACGGATCCAGCGCGCGACGACGGACCACGGCAAGGAAATCGGCATCCGGCTGCCGTCCGGCTCCGGCGACCTCCGCGACGGCGACATCCTGCACGTCGAGGACTCCAACATGATCGTTGTGTCCGTGCTGCCCACCGACGTCCTGGTCATCGCACCCCGGTCCATCCACGAAATGGGCGTCGTGGCCCACTCCCTCGGCAACCGGCACCTCCAGGCCCAGTTCTTCGACTCGTCGTCCGAGTATGAAGCCGACGTCATGGTGTGCGCCTACGACCACACCGTCGAGGACTACCTTCGCCACGCCGCCGTGCCCTACTCCCGGCAGGAACGCGTCATGCCTGTTCCTTTCCGCCATGCTGAACACTCGCACTAATTTCTCGCCTTCGGCGACCGGGTGCGCCTTGGGGGCTTCGGCGGGAGATAGGGGCCGTGCCCGCTTCGCGGTGCCCACCACGCCGCGGCCCCTATCTCCCGCCTCCGCCGATTCGAAAGGTCACCTTTCGTCGAGGTGGGTGACATGACTTACCAGTTAGCCTTGCAGCAGCTCACTGACTCTGCGCTTCCTACTGGGGCCTTTGCGCACTCTCTTGGCTTTGAGACGTACATCGATGCCGGTGTGGTTCGTGATGAGGCTGGTTTTGGTGAATGGTTGTCTGCCTTTATCTCGCAGTCGCTTTCTTACTCTGATGGGCTTGCCATTCGGTTCTTGTATGAGGGCGTGGACCTGGAGGAGTTGGATGCTCTTTTGTCTGCTTCGCTGTTGCCTCGGCAGGTTCGGGAGGCTTCCGTGAAGATGGGGCTCCGGTTGCTCGAGATTGGGGGCGAGGTGTTTCCTTCGGATGAGCTGGCGCTGTACCGGGACCTGGTGAGTGGTGGCCTTGCCGTGGGGCATCAGCCGCTGGCGTTCGCCGTCGTCGCCCGTTCACTCGGCGTGCCGCTTCCGGAGGCGCTCGCCTCATACCTTTTCGCCACCGTCACGTCGCTTACCCAGAACGCCGTCCGGGCCATCCCGCTCGGCCAGAACGCAGGACAGCGGCTCCTGCGGCAAGCGGCCGACGACGTTGCTGCTGCCGTCGAACGGATTGCCCACCTCACGCCGGACGACTTCGGCGCCGTGACGCCCGGACTGGAAATTTCGCAAATGCGGCACGAACGCCAACGTGCCCGGATGTTCATGAGCTGACTGTGCTTGTGATTCAAAGGAGGACACATGTCTGAACCCATCAAGATCGGTATCGGCGGACCCGTCGGCGCAGGCAAGACCCAGCTCGTGGAGCGCCTCACCCGCCACATGAGCGGCGAAATCTCCATGGCCGCCATCACCAACGACATCTACACCATCGAAGACGCCAAAATCCTCGCCGCCAATGGCATCCTCCCCGTGGACCGGATCATCGGCGTCGAAACCGGCGGCTGCCCGCACACCGCCATTCGCGAAGACACCTCCATGAACACCGCCGCCATCGAGGAACTCAAAGCCCGCCATCCCGACCTGCAGGTGATCTTCGTCGAATCCGGCGGCGACAACCTCTCCGCCACCTTCAGCCCCGAACTCGTCGACTTCTCCATTTACATCATCGATGTGGCCCAGGGCGAGAAAATCCCACGCAAAGCGGGCCAGGGCATGATCAAGTCCGACCTCTTCATCATCAACAAAACCGACCTCGCACCCCACGTCGGCGCAGATTTGAACGTAATGGAGCGGGATTCGCGGGAATTCAGGGGCGACAAACCATTTTGCTTCACTAACCTCAAAACAGACGAAGGACTCGACGCCGTCATCGAATGGGTTCGGCGCGACGTCCTGATGCTCGACCTGGCCCAATGAGCACCCCAGCGGCGGCAGCGACGGGCGCTTCACCGGGGATAAGGGGCCGTGCCCGCTTCGCGGTGCCCGCCACGCCGCGGCCCCCTATCCCCGGCTCCGCTTCAGCTGTCATGTCACCTCGTGGGCGGCTTGAGCTTGGCATCAGTTTGCGGGGAGGTAGGTCGATTGCCTCGCGCCAGTTCCATGAGGGCGCTCTTCGTGTACTGCGGCCGCACTATCTGGACGACTCGGGGCAGGTTTGCTACGTCGTGGTGAATCCTGGCGGCGCTTATCTTGGCGCTGATCTTTTTGTGCTCGATGTGGAAGTCGAATCAGGTGCTGATCTCTTGTTGACCACCCAGTCCGCCACGAAGGTTTACCGGACTCCCGGGTCTTTTGCTGAGCAGCGGATGACTGTCCGGCTGGGGGAGGGGGCACGGTTGGAGCTGATGCCGGACCAGCTCATCGCCTACCGGGAGGCCAGCTACCGGCAGAACTCGTCCTTTACCCTGCGGCCGTCGTCGTCGCTGGTCATGGCCGAAGTGGTAACCCCCGGCTGGTCGCCGGACGGGGCCGCCTTCCGTTACGAGGAAGTCCGGCTGCGCAACGAGATCCGGGTGGAACCCCACGGCGACGGCGGGACGTCTGAACTCCTGGCACTGGACAACCTGCTGATCCGGCCGCCGTCGGGCGATGTCACCGGGCTCGGGTTCATGGAGGGCTACAGCCATCTGGGATCGCTGGTGGTGGTGGACGCCCGCGTGGACCAGGTGCTCGCCGACGAACTGCACCTGATCACCGCCGGATTCGATGCGTTGACCGGCATTTCTCTGACCCGCGCCGTCGCGGGTACTTCCGGCCTGGTGCTCCGTGCCCTGTCCAACGGCACCGGGGAACTGAACCTCCTTCTTTCGGCCTGCGCCAACCTCCTGCGGGAACGCTGGCACGGGCAGGGACCGCTGAACCTGAGGAAGCACTGATGACGGCCATCACGGACATCGCCGCCTACTACCGGCAGCGGGAAGCACTGCCGGTTCGGACGCGCCTGATGTTCACCTTTGGTGCGGTGGCCGCGCTGCATGCGGCCGCCGTCGTACTCCTGCTCGCAGGGAACGCCGGTGCGGCCGGTGCCCACGCGCTCACGTGGGGCCTGATCCTGACCGCCTACCTGGCCGGCGTGAAGCACAGCTACGACTGGGACCACCTGGCCGCGATCGATAATTCGACGCGGAAGTTCGTGGCGCAGCGGCAGGACCCTGTCAGCGTCGGCTTTGCCTTCAGCCTGGGGCACAGCTCCGTGGTGACCCTGGCCGGGGTGCTGGTGGTCGCCGGCGCCGGCGTTGTGGGCGGGTTCATGCAGGACGGGTCCGCCGGGAACCTGGTGCTCGGGTTGATCGGGAGCGGCGTGTCCGGGCTGTTCCTGCTGGCGATGGGCCTGTTCAACGGGTCGGCGTTCGCCAGGTCGGCGCGGGCCTACCGCCGGGCCCGCAGCGGCGCGGCAATCAGTCCGGCGGACCTCGAACAGCAGGGGCTCGTGGCCCGGCTGCTGGCCAGGCCCCTGTCCAGGGTGCGGCGGCCACGAAACATCTACGTGATCGGCTTCCTGTTCGGGCTGGGCTTCGACACCGCCACCACCATCGGGCTGCTGATGATGACGACGGCGGCGTCCCTGGCCGGGGTGCCGCCCTTCGCCCTGCTTGCGCTGCCGCTGGCGTTCGCTGCCGCGATGACCCTGTGCGATTCGGTCAATGGCATGGCGATGATGCGGATGTACCGCTCCGCCCTGGACCACCCGCAGCGCACGCTCGGTTTCAATGCCTTGGTGACGGGCCTTTCCGCCGTGTCGGCGCTCTTCATCGCAGCCATCACCCTCGGCGGGTTCGCCCATGCCGCCTTTGGGCTGGATGACCCGGTCACCGCCTGGCTGGGCGATATCGACCTGGGCGAGGCAGGGCTCTTGCTGGTTGCGGCCTTCCTTGCCGTTTGGGGCGGGGCGGTCCTGCGGGGCG
>NZ_JARHXQ010000136.1:0-338 GCF_029222765.1 Arthrobacter sp. Cr_A7
CGAAGTCATCGCCTCGTCGCTGGCCCGCCGCGCCAGGCTGGCGGCAAACGTCACCCCCGAACAGGTCATGGTGGTGGTCTCGCAGCGCCAGGTCCTGGTGAACGTGAGGCCCACGTCCGGCGTACCCGTCGACGAGGGAACAGTCCTCAGCGCCATCCAGGACGAGCTGGACCAGATGGCGCTGGATCCGTCACCTGCAGCCCGTGTCAACGTGGCACCGTCAGGGGTGGTGGGCGCATGAACAGCACTCCAACCCTCCTCAACCGGATCCTGCTCACCATCCTGGGCCTGAAGCTCCTGGCGATCGGTCTCCTGCTGATGCTGCTGGCCACCGTGCC
>NZ_JARHXQ010000137.1:0-7241 GCF_029222765.1 Arthrobacter sp. Cr_A7
CGACACCGAAGGATGCCAGTGCCAGTGCAAGGTCTGTGTCGGCGCGGCCGAGCACGTCACGGACGTAGACCACGGTGTTGACCAGGACCATGGCGGTGGGTGCGGCGACCACCACGTTCAGGGCCAGCAGGGATCGCAGCCGGCTGGTCCGCCAGAAAATCCGGGCACCGAGGGTGGTCCGGTGCCACAGCGATGTTGCCGGCGCGGCTGTCGCTTCAATTTTCGGGAGGACGGTTACGGCGACCATCAGCGCCGAGAAAAGGAACCCGAACACGGTGCCCAGGAACAAGTTGTTGTAGCTGACGACGGTCAGCAGCAGTGCCGCCGCGGCGGGGCTGACCAGGGCTTCCATGTCGTACGCGAGCCGGGACAGGGAGAGGGCCCGGGTGTAGTCCCGTTCCTCCTTCAGCACCGTGGGAATCAGCGACTGGAACGCGGGAGTGAAAGTGGCCGACGCCGATTGCAGCAGGAACACCACCACGTAGATCTGCCATGCCTCGGTAATGAACGGCAGGCACAGTGCCATGGCGCCCCGGACCAGGTCGGCACCGATCAGCACGGGCTTCTTCGGCAACCGTGCCACGACGGCGTTGATCACCGGAGCGAAGCCCACATAGGCCAGCATCTTGATCAGCAGGGCGGTACCCATGACGGCGCCGGCATTGCTGCCAGCCAGGTCGAACGCGAGCAGCCCCAGGGCGACTGTCAGCAGCCCGGTCCCCAGTAGTGCCACCACCTGCGCCGCGAACAACCGCCGGTAGGTCACATTCCGCAAAACGCCCAGCATTCCATAACCCTTCGAGTTCACATGTGCATAGATATGCACCTATCCTACGCCTTTCAGCACGGTTGGCCAGCGGTTGAATCGGCAAGGCATCGCTAAAGTAGGTGCTGGACGGAAGGCAATGACCATGACCGAAGAGACACACACCGGCTTGGCGGGAACCGTCCTGCGCGAGCGGTACCGGGTTGAAGAAGTCCTTGGGCACGGCGGCATGGGCAGCGTCTACCGCGGGACCGACCTGGTACTCGACCGGGAGGTGGCGCTGAAGATCTTCCGCGAGGACGTCACCGACCCGGAGGAACTGGCCCGGCAGCAGGCGGAAGCCCGGATGCTCGCCCAGCTGAACCACCACGGCCTGGTCACGCTTTTCGATACCGGCACCCTGCTCCGCGGCCACAGGGAAGTGCCCTTCCTGGTCATGGAACTTGTTAACGGAACCGACCTTCGCCGCCATCTCGCAGCCGGGCCGCTGGCAGGGGCCGAAGCGGCGCGGCTGGGAGCCGAACTGGCTGAAGCACTCCAATACATCCATCAGCGCGGCGTGGTGCACCGCGACGTAAAACCCGCGAACATCCTGCTGACCCGTTACGCGGCGGATTCCCCGCTGCGGCCCAAGCTTGCCGACTTCGGGATCGCAAGAATGCTCGACGGCGCCCGGCTCACCGCCACCAACATGGTTCCGGGAACGGCGGCCTACTTGAGTCCGGAGCAGGCCCGCGGGGACACGGTGGGGCCGTCCGCGGACATCTACTCGCTGGGCCTGGTGCTGCTGGAGGCCCTGACCGGGACGGTGGCCTTCCCCGGGCCTCCGCTGGAAGCCGCCGTGGCCCGGCTATCCCGGCTCCCGGACATTCCCGATTCCCTTGGCCCGCAGTGGACGTCGCTGCTGACCGGCATGACGTCCCTGGACCCGCAGGACAGGCCGGACGCAGCGGGCGTCGCCAGGATCCTGGGAACCGCGGGCTGGACCCTGCCGGCGGAAGGAGCAGGTGACACTGTCGTCGCACCGTCCCACCCGGCCACCCGGGTCCTGGACGCGGGTGACGCCGGGACCCGCGTGGCGGGGAGCCCGGCCGCTCAAGGGAGCAGGCTGCCCGTCCTCGCTGACAGCCAGGCCACCAACGCCACGTCACGGCAGCCTGCCCCACAGTTGCCGGTGCGGGCACCTGCCTCGGCAGATCCGAAGCCTGCCCGGAAGCGCCTCGGGGGCAAAGCCAGCCCCGTGGGGCGCCGCCGCCTGTGGATCCTGGCCGCTGCCGCCGTCGTCGTTCTTATCCTCGGGGCGGTCCTGCTGACGTCCCTCCAGGGGCCGCAGCCCGCGACGGTGGATCCCGGGCCGGCGATCCCCGGGCAGCTGGGCGAGCACTTCAAGGAACTCGAAGAAAGCGTCAGGCCATGAACCGTCATCCCCGCCGAAAGCTGACAACCGCCGTCCTTGGCGCCTGCCTTGGCGTGGCGTTGCTTGGCGGGTGCTCCCCTGCGCCCGACCTGGACACTGCGGTGGCCGGCCAACTGCAGACGCGCGTGGCCTCGGCAAAGGAACTGGCTGCGGCACAGGACTTCCCGTCGGCGCTGGCCGAGCTTCAGCAGCTGAACCAGGACGTGGCAGCCGCTGCGGACCAGGGCAAGGTCTCGCAGCAGCGGAAAGCCCGGATCGAGGCGGCCATCAGCACGATCCGGAGTGAGCTGGAAGCAGCCCTGGCACCGGCGCCAACGCCCCCCGCAACCGATCGACCGCTGACCAAGGACGAACAGGAGCGGCTCGAAGAGGCGCAAAAAGAGGCCGAGAAGCAGCGCGAAGAGGCACAAAAAGAGGCCGAAAAGCAGCGCGAAGAGGCACAGGAGGAAGCCGAAAAACAACGCAAGGAAGCCCAGGAGGAAGCTGAAAGGCAGCAGCGGAACAGGGACTGAGAGGTAGCGGTTTACTTCCCGGAGGGCGGCTTCATGAGGATGTCGATGAGCTGGGTCAGGCCGCCGGCCATGTCCACATTCTTGTCGTAAAGCCATTGCAGCTGCAGCCCGTCAAAGGCCGCGATGACCAGCCTCGCAAGAGCCTGCGCAGGAACATCGTTGCGCACTTCACCCGATTCCTGGCGGCGTTGGATGTCCTCGCCCAACTCCGCCACAAGCATGGCGTAGCGGTCTACGAAATACGGGTGCGAGTCGTGCCCGGGATCGCTGGCCGTCGCTGAGGCCACGGCGTAAAGCGTGGTGAGCCCGGGTTCTTTGCGGTTCCGCTCCGCGACGGGCGCGAGCAGCCGGAGCCCTGTCCCGGCGGCATCGGCAGTACTGAGGACCCGCCGGTCCCGCTCGGACAGGACGGCAGTCAGCAGCTCCTGCTTGCCCCTGAAGTAGTGGAACAGGGTGGCCTCCTTCACCCCTACGAGCTCGGCCACCCGCTTCAGCGCCGCACCTTCAAAGCCTTCAGTGGCGAAGACATCCGTTGCTGTCTGGATGATTTGCTCCCGGCGCTCCGCTCCTTTGGCGTACTGGCCACGCGGCTTTGATGTCGGCATCACGACAGTTTATTTCAAGCGCCCCTCCTGAAAACCTAGTCTTACTTGGTTTTTGTGTATATGATCCTTTTCACGGCCCAACGGAGGGTCGCTTTCATCAGGAGGCAATGTGGCCGATTTGACCATTTCCCAAGATCCCGCTGTATCTCCGGCCAGCGGGGCCTTGGGCAGCAGCACAGCAGACACCGCCGCCGGAACCGGCGCCCCTTCACCGGTCAAGGCACCCCGCGCCTACGTCATCGGCATGCCCATCGCCAGCGCCGGGCTCTGGATGGCTGTGCTGGCTCCGGCGCTTGTGGTGCTGGCCATCAAGGTTTCCGAGATCACCACCCCGGAAACCCGGGCAGGAGCCCTCAGCCTGGTTGCCGGCGTCGGCGCCTTGGCAGCACTGCTGGCCAACCCGTTCTTCGGGAGGCTGAGCGACCGCACCACATCCCGGTTCGGTATGCGCAAGCCCTGGATAGTTGGCGGTTCCCTGGTGGGGCTCGTGTCGCTGTTCTTCCTGGGCTCTGCCACCGACGTCACCGGGGTGCTGGTTGCCTGGCTGTTTACGCAACTCAGCTTCAATGCCGCCCTTTCTGCCCTGGTTGCCACGCTTCCTGACCAGGCCGGCCCCACCGAACGCGGCCGTCTCTCCGGCCTGATTGGCATGACGCTTCCCCTCGGCCTGGTTGCCGCCGCGTTCCTTGCACAGCTGTTCGATAACGCGCTGCAGATGGCAGTGGTGCCCGGCATCATCGGCACCGTGGTGGCCCTCGCCTTTGCCTTCACGTTCAAAGACCGGGTCCTGACCGATAAGCCTGCCCCGCTGAACCTGAAGGAGATCGCGGGCTCGTTCTACTTCAACCCCCGCACCAACCCCGGACTGGGGTGGGCCTGGTTCACCAAGTTCCTGGTGTACATCGGATACTGCGCGGGCCTGCTGTACCTGCCGTACTTCTTCATCGACCACCTCAAGGTCGCCGAATCGGATGTCACCGCCCTGGTCTTCCAGGCAACCCTGGTCAACTCCGCCGGCACCGTCCTCACCAGCCTCGCCGGAGGCTGGATCAGCGACCGCATCGGCAAGCGCAAGGCAATGGTCATCGCCTCGGCAATCATCGTGATGCTCGGCCTGATCGTCATCGCCACCAGCACCACCACGGACCAGGTCCTGGTCGGACAGGCAATCACCGGCCTCGGCCTTGGCTGCTTCGGAGCCGTGGACGTTGCCCTCATCACCGATCTGCTGCCCAAGGACCAGAGCGAGAACGCGAAAACCTTTGGTGTCTTCAACATCGCCCAGGCACTGCCCCAGTCCCTGGTGCCGGCCATCGCATTCCCCGTCATCACGCTCGGCGGTTACCCCGCACTCTTCATCGGCGGGGCCGTCGTCGGCATCATCGGCGCCGTCCTCGTCACCCGCATCAAAGGAGTCAAATAGATGAACCCCACCCTCTCCCCTGCCGCAACCGCCCCGGCCGCCGGTTCGCCCGACGCCGAAGCACGCATCCGCGAACTGGCCGAAAACCTTTCCCTTGAACAGCAGATCCAGCTCCTGACCGGTGCGGATGTCTGGGCTACCCACGCCCTTCCTTCCATCGGCCTGTCCCGCGTCGTCCTCTCGGACGGTCCGTCGGGGGTCCGTGGTGAAGACTTCGACGAGCGGCACGACTCCGTCTCCCTGCCGTCGTCGTCCGCCCTGTCCGCCACCTGGAGCGTAGACGTCGCCCGCCGCTACGGCCAGGTCCTGGGCCAGGAAGCCCGCCGCAAGGGCGTCCACGCCGTACTTGGCCCCACCATCAACCTGCACCGCTCACCCTTGGGCGGACGGCACTTCGAGTGCATGAGCGAAGACCCCCGGCTCACCGCCACCCTGGCCGCCGGCTACGTGGCCGGCGTGCAGTCCATGGGCGTCGGGGCAACACCCAAGCACTACCTGGCCAACGAGGCCGAAACGGACCGCTTCACCGCCGACTCCGTGGTGGACGAGCGCCCCCTGCGCGAGCTCTACCTCGCAGCCTTCGAAGACGCCATCACCGAGGCACGCGCCTGGCTGGTGATGAGCTCCTACAACTCCATCAACGGCACCACGGCCAGCGAGAACCACCTCCTGAAGACCCCGCTGTCCACCGAGTGGGGCTTTGACGGCGTCGTCGTTTCGGACTGGACCGGCGTCCGGTCCGTCGAGGCGGCCAATGCCCACCAGGACCTCGAGATGCCCGGCCCGGTAGGCCACTGGGGACCCAAACTGCTCGCAGCCGTTGAGGACGGCCGCGTCAGCCGCGCCGCCATCCTGGAAAAAGTCATCCGCATCCTCCGCCTGGCTGCCCGCGTCGGATCGCTTGAAGGCGTCTCCCCCGCTGTGGCTGACCTTCCGCCGGCCCTCGACGCCGCCGCCGTCGCCCGTGAAGTGGCGGTCCGGGGCGCCGTCCTGGTCCGCAACAAGGACGGGCTTCTGCCCCTTGACCCGTCAGCACTGGGAAGTGTTGCAGTGAGCGGCCACAACGCCGAAGAGGCTCGCACGCAGGGCGGCGGCAGTGCCACCGTCATGCCCAAGTACACCGTCTCTCCGCTGGAGGGCCTGCGTGAAGCCCTGCCGGAAAGCGTTAGCGTCAGCTACGCCCGCGGAGCCAAGGTAGCCGAAGGCCTGCAGGCCTTCCCGCGCACCTCCCTGCACAACCCCGTGTCCGGCGTTCCCGGCATGCGGGTGACCTTCCTGTCCGAAGACGGTGCGGAAATCTCCGGTGAAGACCGGCTCGCGTCCCACCTCATCTGGTTCGGCGTCGGGATCCCGGAAGGTGCCGCCGCCATCCGCATGGAAGCTGACTGGACTGCCCCCACGGCGGGCATCCATCACTTGGGCGTGGGAACGGTGGGCTACATCCGCCTGTCGCTGCAGGGCGAGGAAGTGTTCAACGGCGAGATCGAGGATGACACCGACGTGCTCGGCGCTGCCCTCTTCGACCCGCCCAAGACCGTCCACCCCGTGGAAACCGCTGCGGGCGAAGCGGTACGCATCGAAGCCGTTTACGAGCTGCCCAAGCAGCAGGTCATCCCGTTCACCGCCATCCTCCTGGGCGAGGAAACCGTCGTGGAGGACCCCCAGGCCGATATTGACGCGGCAGTGGAAGCGGCAAAGGCCGCCGACGTTGCCATCGTGGTGGTGGGAACCAGCGCCGCGATCGAGTCCGAGGGCTTCGACCGCAAGGACCTCGACCTTCCCGGCCTGCAGAACCAACTGGTCGAAGCTGTTGCCGCGGTCAATCCGCGTACCGTCGTGGTGGTCAACTCCGGCTCACCGGTCCTGATGCCGTGGCTCGACAAGGTGGGAGCGGTCCTGCTCGGCTGGTTCGGCGGCCAGGAATTCGGCCGTGCCATCGCGGACATCCTCCTCGGCGTCGAAGAGCCAGGCGGCCGCCTGCCCACCACCTGGCCCGCAGCCCTGGAGGACGTTCCGGTGCTGAACACGACACCGGTGGACGGCAAGGTGGTCTACTCCGAAGGCATCCACGTTGGCTACCGGGCCTGGCTCAAGCAGGAAGCTGCCGGCGGCGCCGCGCCTGCCCTGCCGTTCGGCTTCGGCATGGGCTACACCACCTTCGAACTGGGAACAGCCCACGCTCCCCAGTACGTGACTGCCGGCCAGGACGTCGTGGTGCACGTTCCGGTCCGCAACACGGGCAAGCGCACCGGCCGTGAAACGGTGCAGGTGTACCTGGACCGCCCCGGCTCCGCCGTGGAGCGCCCCGTCCGCTGGTTCGTCGGCTACGCGGGAACGCATTTGGCGCCGGGAGGTACGGAAAGCGTGGAAGTGCGGATACCGGCACGGTCCTTTGGCCATTACGACGGCGGCTGGCAATTTGAGCAGGGCACGTTCCGCCTGCTGGTGGGCCGCCACGCCGCTGACGACTTCCAGGTGCTGGACATCGAACTGCGGTAACACAGATCAATCAAAAACC
>NZ_JARHXQ010000138.1:0-18219 GCF_029222765.1 Arthrobacter sp. Cr_A7
CGACATCCAGGGCTCCGCGGCCGTCCGCTGATCTCTTCGGCGGGGGCAGCCGCGGCCGAAAAACCACTACCCAACGGAACCCACAATGACGTACCACAAGCAAGATGATTGGCTTCCCCTTGTTGAGGAAACCGTGCAAATAAGACAGTATGGCCGGTTTATTCGGACGGGGATCGTTGACGCTGTGATGGGCGACGACGGGATCCTTTGGCTGCGGGCCGATGGTGTCAACCACCGTCAATTGGTCAGCAAAGCCGAGGGATTCGAGGTCTGGATGACCTACAAGTGGGAAACCGCCAACGCCGGAAGGTGACGTTCTGAGCAAGCGTGAGCTCCCCTAATGATGATGCGTTCACCAAATGAATCGTTCCAGTTACTCGTAATGCGAGAGGAATTTTCAAATAGTGCGAGTTTCTCTTGACGGGTGACCTGAGACACAAGTACCGTCGGCATAGCACCCACCAAGATCGCTGAGCAAAGAAGCTGGCGGCGAGCCACCCTCATTCCGGTCGTCAACGGCGCCGGCCGATACATGGGAAAGGCCAGGGACGCACGCTTCACAGCATGCGAAAGAAACGCGAGGAGCAAAAAATGCGTACAACGAAGTCGCGAATTATGTTGACTGCCGGATCGACGGCGGTGCTGCTGGCCTTGGCTGGTTGCGCTGAAAGCGCGAGCAGTCGGGGTCCCGCTGACACTGTCGCGATCGATGTCGGCAATAACATGACGGTCAACCTGAAGACCAGCCCCAACCTTAAGGTCGCCGTATTTATCCCGGGCGTAGCCAACGCATACGGCCAGGCGCAAGAGCTCGCCGCGAAGGAGACTGCCAAGGAACTCGGAATGGAGATGACCTTGTTCGACGGCAGTTACGACCCCAGCCAACAGCTGAACCAGATGCAGACGGCGCTGGCTTCAGGGGACTACGACGCGGCCGTGGTGCAGGCCCTCGACGGGACGGTGGTGTGCAAGACCATCACCGAGGATTACCCGAAGGCCAACATCCTGGTGGTGAACAACGTTACGCCGTTGTGCGAGTACGGCATTAATCAGACCGGTGCATCAGCTGAAGAGGTGTGGGCGCCGGGCACCATGAACTTCGTGGGCAGCAACAACACCCGCGCCTACATCGACGGCTGGTTCGCCGCCGCGGCCGAGGCGAACCCCGGCAAGCAGAAAGTTGTTGCTGTTCTTGGTCCCGCAGTCGCCGCGCAAACGCGAGTCATTGAGGTTGCTCTCGCGAAGTTCGCGAAGGACAACCCCGACTACACGGTAGACAAGGTCTACACCGACTACACGACGACCGGCACGTTCAACGAGACCCAGACCTACCTCCAGGGCCATCCCGACACCACCCTCTTTCTGTCCATGTACACGCCGGACATCTCTCGGGGCATCGTCGAAGCCGTAGACGACGCAGGCCTACTCGGCAAGATCCACATCGTAGACCAGGGTTTCGGTGGGTTTTCTATCGAACAGATCGAGGCGGGGAACATCCAGTTCTCAACCCTGTTCTTCCCATATAACGGGATAAAGGTATCCCTCGAGACAATCGCGGCGGCTCAGCGCGGGGATGCCGGCCCTCGTTTTGTGGATGACTCGGTCATTGGCAGTGCGAAGAGTCCTTTCACCATCACGAAAGATACGATCTCCGAACTTCCCCCCGGACTACGCTAGCCCCGGGTAGCTGCCACTCCCCAAGTAGCGCCGGCGGTCCACGTCACCATCGCGAGGCAAAGAAGCCCGCGACACATCACATATATCCCGGCCGCCTTCCGCGCCGGGACGAGGCAATCAGGAGAATTATGCGTACAACGAAGTCGCGGGCCATGCTGGCCGCCGGATCGACAGCAGTGCTGCTCGCCTTGGCGGGTTGCGCGGGAAACAGCAGCGGCGACCCGGGCGTTCAGGGTCCAGCCGGCACGGTCGCAATCGATGTCGGCAATGACACGAAGGTGAACCTGAAGACCGACCAGGGCCTTAAGGTCGCTGTTTTTATCCCAGGTGTGGCCAATGAGTTCGGGTTGGAGCAGGAGCGGGCGGCGAAGGAGACTGCGAAGGAACTTGGTATGGACATGACCTTGTTTGACGCAGGCTATGACCCAAACAAGCAGCTCAACCAAATGCAGACAGCGATGACGTCCGGAAACTTCGACGCCGCGGTAGTTATGGCCCTTGACGGCGTGATGTCCTGCAAGCTCCTCACCGAGGATTTCGCAAAGGCTAATATCCTCACGTCGATTTCAGGCTCCCCCCTGTGTGACGACGGCACAGACCAGGGCGGTAAGTCAGTTGACGAAGTCTGGGTCCCGGGCACCTTGAACTTCGTGGGCAGCAACACCACCCGTGACTACGTCGACGGTTGGTTGGCGGCCGCAGCAAAGGCTAACCCGGGTAAGCAAAAGGTGGTGGCCGTGCTTGGCCCGGCGGTCAACACTCAGACGCGCGTTACAGAAGCCGCAATGGCAAAGCTTGCGGAGGACAACACCGACTATTCGATTGACACGATCTACACCGACTGGACCACGACTGACGCGTACAACAAGACCCAGACATACCTGCAGGGCCATCCTGACACCACCCTCATCCTGTCTGCGTCCGCGCCCGACCTCACCCAAGGCGTCATCCAGGCTGGAAAAGACGCCGGTCTGTCCGAGAAGATCCATATAGCGGACGTCGGTTTCGGCAAGTTCCAGATCGAACAATTAGAAGCCGGCAACGTCCAGCTCTCCACGATGCTCTTTCCTTACAACCAAATGAAGGCAAACCTCAGCTCCATCGCCGCCGCGCAACGGGGGGACGCCGGCTCCCGTTTTGTGGATGACTCGGTCATTGGCACTGCAAAGAATCCTTTTGTGGTCACTAAGGAAACCATCTCAGAACTTCCCGCCGAGCTGCGCTAACACCGCAGTTCGCCCAGCCTTGGGCTGGGGCGACGTTCCCTCGAACGCCGCCCCAGCCCAGTACAGAAAGTAGAACCGGCAATGGAGCCTTCGCAATCGGACCCGACTATCGCCGTCGCGCTCAAAGCGGTATCGAAGACCTACGGTGCCACACGCGCATTGATCGATGTGGACGTCGAGATCCACGAAGGAACAGTACATGCACTGATTGGCGAGAACGGAGCGGGAAAGTCCACGGCGCTGGGTGCGATCGCCGGTCGCGTCGACTTTGACGAAGGTGTCGTCGAAGTGTTCGGTGAACCGCTTGAACCGGGAAACCTTCGCGCTGCACGACGCAGCGGCGTCTCGGCCATCTATCAGGAACTGACGATCATCCCGCATCTGGATGCAGCAGCGAATGTATTTCTTGGATCCGATCTGTCCCGGTTCGGAGTTCTCTCCAGCCGCGAAATGCGCCGCCGCTACGAACAACTGTGTACCGAGCTGGACGTCCGGGTCATACCTGCCGGCGTTCCCGTTGGCACCCTCTCGGTGGCCGAGCAGCAGATGCTCGAGATCATGCGGTCCCTTGTGGTCGAACCTCGCGTCATCCTCTTCGATGAGCCGAGCGCCTCGCTCGCCGTCGAGGAACGCGAGGCACTCTACAAGGCGATCGAAGGGTTACGAAAGCGCGGTGTCACCATCGTGATCGTGAGCCACAACTTCCACGAGATCGAACGGCTCGCCGACTGGATAACGGTCTTCCGGAACGGCCGTGCCATCACCACGAGCAGGCGCGGGGAGAAATCCCGGGCCGAACTCGTCCGCGCAATGCTCGGTGACCAGCGGGGTGACCAGACGCTGAGCCGGGTGCTCCTGGACAAGCCCGTGGAAATACACTCGAGACCAGTCGAACCGGCCGTTGCCCCGATTCTGGAAGTGGTTGGGCTCACCGTTCCGGGAGCCATCGAAAATATCGACCTGGAAGTAAGGCCCGGGGAAATACTGGGCATCGCCGGTCTGGTGGGTTCTGGCCGTTCGACCTTGCTGAGGGCGATCGCCGGCGCGGAACCCACTGCACGGGGAACCATCCGCCTGGCCGGTGCAGAGCCTGCCTGGCCGCGGACCGTGCGCGCCGCACGCAAACTCGGAATCGGGTTGATCCCTGAGGACCGCAAGGGAGAAGGGCTCGTCCTGCTCCGCAGCGCCGCGGACAACATTGCCCTCTCCAATCTTGGCTCCGCCTCATCCGGGGGCGTGATTGTCCGCAGGAAGCTCCGTGCCATGGTCGCCGAGGCCGCCTCAAGGCTGAATTTCCCTGTCAGCCGGCTAGGTGAACGCAGCGACAGGTTTTCCGGCGGCAATCAGCAGAAGTTGCTGATGGCACGGTGGTTGTACGACCGACCCCGGGTGCTACTCGCGGACGAGCCCACACGCGGCATTGACGTCGGCGCCAAGGGCGAGCTCCTGGAGACTTTGCGCCTAATGGCGGCCGAGGGCGTCGCCGTGATCATGGTCTCGTCCGAGCTTGAAGAAGTGTTGGCGGTGTCCGATCGGGTGCTCGTAATTGCCAAGGGCCACAGCATGGGGCTCCTTGAGCGAACCGGCGATCAGCAGATCGCCATGGAAGACGTACTGCAAGCAGCGTTTGGATTGAAGGAGCACGTATGAGCGCCACCATCGACCGGGATACCACGCCGGAAGGAACCGTTATTCCTGCTGTGGCAGCAGGAAGAAGCCTCAATCTGCGGGAGAGAGCAGCAAGCCTCGGGATGGTCTGGGTGCTCATCATCCTCGTCATCACGGCGATCATCCTCAATCCGCGCTTCCTCAACCCGGGAAACCTGGTCAACATCCTGACCCAGAACGCCCCCGTCGGCATTATCGCGGTAGGGATGACGTTCATCATCATCGCAGGAGGCTTCGACCTTTCGGTGGCCGCGGTCCTGGCTATCGGCGGGGTGTCTTACGCAACGCTGTCCCACATGATGCCTGCGGGGCCGGCGATACTCATCACGCTGGCGATCGGATTCCTTCTCGGCCTGATCAATGCCCTCCTCATCACCAAAGCGAAAGTGAACGCGTTCATCGCGACTCTCGCGACCGCGTCTTTGTTCAGCGGCCTGACCTTGCTGTACACGAACTCCAAACCGGTTTCCATGGCAACGGGCGGCTACGATTTCCTTTCGGATGAGGACTTCCTCGGAGCCCCGCTCTCCGTTTGGCTTCTTGCGGTCCTCGTTGCGGCAGGATGGTTCGCCCTGTCCAAGACTGTGTACGGCCGGGGAATCTACGCGATCGGCGGCAACAACGAAGCCGCACGGCTGGCCGGACTGCCCGTGACCTCACTTCGGGCGAGTACCTACGTTCTGACAGCTATGCTCGCCGCACTCGCGGGAATCGTTTTGGGATCGGTCATCGGCGTCGGACAGCCGGGCGTGGCCGTTGGAGTAACGCTCAACTCGATCGCGATCGTCATCATCGGGGGGACTTCATTGCTCGGTGGAGAAGGCGCCATGTGGCGGACGCTCGTAGGCATCCTGATTTTCGGAACCATCAACAACGTCTTCGACATCCTGGCATTTCCACAGGCCACGCAAGAGGTGGCCCTCGGCGTGATCGTACTCGCCGCCGTATCGCTCGACGCCTATACAAGGTCACGAAAGCGGTCAGGAGAAGCCTGACCCGTCTCCACAACGGCAGCTGCTGAAGAATCCACTATTAGAGAAGGAAGATGAATATGTCGCGATTGGCCGGCAAGGTCGCCATCATCACGGGCGCGGCCAGCGGAATGGGGCTCTCCGCCCTCAAGCTTTTCGTGGCTGAGGGGGCGCGGGTAGTAGCCACGGACATCTCCGCGGAAGCGCTGCGACGGGCGGTCGAGGAAGTCTCCGGGAACGGTGGCGAGGCGATTGCCCGCACGCACGATGTTTCTTCTGCTGGGGATTGGAAGCGTGTAGTTGACGACGTCCTCGCCGAGTGGGGCAGGATCGACATCCTTATTAACAACGCCGGAATTGCCATGGCGAAGGGTGTCCTCGACGCCGAGCTTGAGGACTGGAATAAGGTCATGGCGATCAATGTCACCGGACCTTGGCTTGGAATGAAGAGTGTCATCCCAGCAATGCAGGCCGCAGGCCGCGGTTCGATCGTGAACGTCTCATCGATCGCCGGGATTGTCGGCGGCGCCTCCGACGGCGGCAGTGCAGCCTACTCCGCTTCAAAGGGGGCTGTCCGCTCCCTGACAAAACATACTGCCCAGTGGTTTGCAAAGGACAACATCCGGGTGAACTCGGTGCATCCCGGTCCGGTCGACACCGGTCTGACCCGTGGCTACGGGCTTACCAGGGAAACGCTGGCCAACCCCGGAGCTGTTCCTTTGCCGCCCCACGCCGGGGAGGCCTCCGACATCGCGTATGGCATGCTCTACCTTGCGTCCGATGAGGCGAAGTTCATCACCGGAACAGAGCTGGTTATCGACGGCGGATTCACCTCTCAGTGAGCGAACCGCTTTCCTGCCAAAACCTGGGGAAGAAGACTTCCCCTCCACTGAAAGGATCAGGATGACGCGCTCCCCCGATACCGAACTTGGCCTGGCTGATGACCGCGACCAAGCCCCGGATGAGGATTACCGGAAAGAAAACGAATACCAGGACGACCTCATAATCTCCAGCAAAGACGCTGAGGCCTATGTCCTCGGGGATGACACGAAGCCGCTTTATTCACTGGGTCCAGATTCCGAGCGACAGCCCGGAAGCCCTCGCGGCAGGCTCACCAAGGGACGTCACACAGGGCGAAGCGTTTACCCCGGCGTCGAAAGGGACTACTACGTCTACGTCCCCGCTCAATACAGCCCCGACAAGCCCGCCGCCTTGGCCATCTTCCAGGATGCAAACCTGTACCTGGCCCCGAAGGCCAACGCTGATGTCGTCCTGGACAACCTCATCAACAAGGGCGAGATCCCGGTTACCGTTGCATTATTCATCGAAGCAGGCGAAAAGGGCCCGGGGTATCCCTTTTTTGGCGGAACAGACAACCGCAGCATCGAATATGACTCCATCAACGGCGATTATGCCAGGTTCCTCACGGACGAATTCCTGCCGGATGCCTTAGGAGATCTCAATATCTCCACCGTTCCTCGCGATCGACTGCTTGTAGGGATCAGCTCGGGCGGCAATTGCGCGTTCACTGCGGCTTGGTCCCGCCCTGACGTCTTCGGCAACGTCATCTCCCATTGCGGCAGCTTCATCAATATCCGGGGTGGCCACAACCACCCGTCGGCAATCCGGCAGAACCCGCGAAAACCCATCCGGGTCTGGCTTCAGACGGGAGCCCGGGACCTTGATGTAATCTTCGGCAGTATCCCGATTGCCAATAAGGACATGTTCGCGGCCCTTGAGTATCGACGCTACGATGCCAAGTTCGTCTACGGCGAAGGCGGACACTCACTGGTGCACGGTGGCGCGGTCCTTCCCGAGACCCTGAGGTGGATTTGGCGCGATCATCCGGACACCGCTGACGCACAGTAGACGGGAGGCATTTGGCGTGTTAGCGGGTAAAGCGGGCCTCCCGAACCGCTGGTTCGGAAGCCCGGCGGATTGTCTCAGATCTCGAGGTCGAGGATCATGATGTCTCCTTTCCTGGGCCCCACCGCCGTCGACATGCTTTCAGATGTCCGTCACGAACCGCCGCTAAGAGATTGAGCCGACGCCGATTGCCGGGCTTGGTCCAGACGGGGGTTATCCCGGACGCGCATTTGCTTAACTCCAGCCTGACGAAGGAGTCAATATGACATATGCCGACGACATGTGGGCGATCTACCGTCTCTGTTCCCTCTTCGGCGCGACCCGAGATCTGAATCAGCACGAAGAGTGGGTTGCACTGTTTACCCAGGACGGATCTTTTGAGATCCCCCGTATCGGGCCTCGCCGTGGGCATCACGACCTTCGTATCCTGAGCGAAGAGCTACAGCTTCCCCACGGCTTCCAGGCGAAGCACTACGTTTCAAACATCAACGTTGCGATCGACGGGGACGAAGCATCCGGTACGGCCTACTTCCAGTTTTTCAAAATAGTCGATAGCACTCCTGTCCTCGCGGCAATCGGCACCTATGTCGACAGGTTTCGCCGAGTTGAAGGAGAATGGAAGTTTGCTTCGCGAGTGGCAAACTCCGAGACCGGCGCAACCCTAGAGCTATGAGATAGTGCCTATTTGAAAGTCGTCTGCTCGGACGTCCGCCCTTACGGCGCCGAACTCGCCCGCCTTTTGACCGGGGAAGGTATCGGGTCCTGGAACTCATGCGCCCGAACCGGCAAGGCCGGCGACTGAGGGGGAAAATCGGACCCTCTGGACGCCTACCAGGCGGCAGAGGCTGCCCCGGCCGCCCGGAACGCCGCAACACCGTAGCCCCGGAAAGGGCCGTGGAATCCCTGCGGGTGCTGCACGCCGAGCCGGGCACGGCGATGCGCGCCCGGGTCGCGGTCATGGGTCCAAGTCAAAAGCATCCTCACGGCCCGCCAGGGCGCTGCGTGGCAAGTACCGGGGCCCTGACCAGCGCCGCAATAAAGGCCGCCCTAGAGAGAACCCGCCCGGCCGGAAGCATGTCCAACCCCGTGAACGCCACGGCTGCCCTGCTCAAACGCCGCGCCGTCCACTACCCGTCCCTGCGCGGAATTGGTCGTCATTGGTGCCGAACTCGGCGCGATAATGGCCGTCCACCGGGAGTCAGCTCATTTGCGGCTCTACCGGACATGCGCCGTTTGCAACGCTACTTCACGATGGATTTCAGCCTGGCGCCACGCCTCATATTCGGTTCGAAGACGAAGACGACGACGCTCAGGGCGACCGCGGTGTTCCTTCCCGGAAACGGTAGAGCAGGTTCGGCGCAGGCTCTCACTGCCCGTCGACAGTGGCTAGCTTTCCCTGGAGTTCACGGACTGCGGTGTCCGTGGGCATGCCAGATGTTGCTTGGAAGAACTGAGTCGAAAGGGACGCCGCGCGCACCGCCCAGTTCGCGGCCTCGAGGAGGAATTCGCCCTTGGCCAGCGCGTTGCCGAGCGCTCCTACGAAAGTGTCGCCGGCACCGGTTGTGTCCACCACACTCACCGAAGGCGCCGAGATCTGGGCCGTCTCTCCGCTGCGCCAGATCAGGGCGCCTCGACCTCCAAGAGTCACAACGAGGGAAGTGGGCGCCTTTCGTTGGGCCAGGATCTCGCCAAGCCGAGCCGGGTCTTCTGAGACGGGTTGGCCGAAGACGACCTCGAACTCGCATTCGTTTCACGACCATCACATCGACGAGTTCCCAGAGTTCAGCGTCGAGGGCTTGGGCCGGTGCGGGTTCAGCACAAGATCCCTTCGACTGCTGGGCATCTCTGCGAACGACTTCCAGCGGCACTTCGAGCTGGGCGAGTACTACGGCTACTTCTTCGACAGCTTCGGCCGCATCCGTGACGATGCCGAGATGGAACGTCGCGTTGGCCCCGCTGACGACGACGATCGAGTTTTCGGCGGGACTACCTTCGCGGCCATGATCAGGTAGGTTTCCGCATCGAGCTTCGTATACCAGGAGGTTATGGGATGCAGGACCATGCACTACGGGATGGCCTTCGGGATCTATGCGGCCGGGATGATGATCCCAGATTGGTTCCTTGCCTTGCCGATCTGGCTCGCAGTCAGCACCATGGGCTTCATCCAAGGGAACTTGACGGCCCTCGCTCTCGAGAGGCTGTCCGTCATGTTTCCGGCAGCGGTGCGGCCGGGCTGGGGTTCATCCAGTTCGTCTTCGGCGCCGCAGCTACTCCACTATGTGGGCTTGGGCGGCACAGGAACCGCTATCCCTATGGTGGTGATAATGACAGCGGCGACAGGCCTCGCCATGCTTTTGCTAGCCACGGCAGCCCGCCGTGGCTTGCTGCGGGATGACGGACTTAGCCGGGGTAGCAATCGTCGTATAGCACAGAGCCCTCTGGTTCCGCACCTCTGCGAACCGCGACCGAACCCGACTCGCTCTTGAATCGGCAGATTCATCGCCTCCGGCCGCGCGGCCGCCGTCCGAGCGGTGACCATAAAGCTGCCCGGCATCGGGAGTTTGAGCAGACACCGTCTACGCACCCGGCTCGCCTACCCACAGCCCAGGACAATCTTGATGGGTTATCCACTGCTACTGCTGCCGAGGGAGCTACCCCCTGGCTCCCGCTTTCCAGCATGGATAACCCGGATGATGTGACGTTCTAGTCGGCGGTTGTCGCTGACACCCCGCGCGTGCGGGACGGGTTCAGTTCCCACCCGTTCCTGGTGATACCGGCCAGGGCCGCGGCGGATGCGCCATCGGCCAAAGCCGCTCCGCGGACCCAGCTCGTGGCCAGTGCCACCAAGAAGAGATCTCGTGCCCGAATTTCCTTCCGGGCACTTCCATCTCGTTGTGCGGCGTGCAGGAACTCCTCGGTCGTTGTGATGAATCCTTCGCACGTAACTGCGAGCGGGGATGTGCTGGTGGCCGCCGCAGCGCGGAGGGGGTCGGGCAGCCCGTCGAACGCGCCTGCCCACTCGGTCAGCGCGGCAAGCCAGCCATCGAGTGCGTCGGCTGCGTTAGCCGCCTTGATGCGGAGCTCGTCCCGGCGGGACATTAGTGCCTCATCGCGCGCGGCGAGCAAGGCCGCGAGCAGAGTTTCCCGGTTGGGAAAATGCCGGTACAGGGTTCCCGCGCCGACGCCTGCTTGTTTCGCGATCGCGTCGAGCGATCCGCCCACGCCGTGCTCAGAGAAGTACTGTTCGGCGGTGTCGAGGATGTGATCTCGATTGCGTCGGGCATCAGCCCGCGGGGCGCGAGCCCTGCTCGTAGCGGTCCTGGACATAACGGTTGCCTCACTTTTGACAAAACGGGGAGCATCTCCGTATATTCGTAAACACCTAATGGGAGACACTCTCCACTATAAAGCATTCTGCTGGCGAGCGATGGTGTGCCGCCACACTCTGGCTTGATCGATGCACACCGTGTTTACCGGGTGTCGTCGCCCCGAAATCAACTACTCAATGAATGGTATGTAGCTATGTCAGATACCTCCACCGCAGCGCTTCCCAAGGCGGCGCATACTCATCGGCAGGAGGTCGACGCGCGCAATCGGCTCGCGATTGGGGTACTGCTCGCATCAACGTTTGTCGTCATCCTGAACGAAACGATCATGAGCGTCGCACTTCCTCACCTCATGGACGATTTCGACATCGAGGCAAGCGCGGCGCAGTGGCTCACCACCGCCTTCCTCCTCACCATGGCGGTCGTGATTCCGATCACCGGCTTCCTGCTGCAGCACGTCAGTACCCGCCCGATCTTCGTCAGCGCCATGGCGTTGTTCAGTGTCGGCACACTCATCGCGGCCATCGCGCCCGGCTTTGAGGTCCTGGTCGCCGCGCGTGTTGTGCAGGCCTTGGGTACGGCGATCATGATTCCGCTGCTTTTCACCACCGTGTTTACCCTCGTCCCCGCAGAGCGACGCGGACGCGTGATGGGCAACGTCTCGATCGTGATCTCTGTCGCCCCCGCGGTCGGCCCGACCGTGTCGGGCCTCATCCTGAGCGCGCTGAGCTGGCGCTGGATGTTCATCATCGTGCTGCCGGTCGCCGTACTTGCTCTCGTGATCGGGGTCCTGCGCATTCCCAACGTCAGCGAGCCGCGCAAGACCCCGCTCGATTACGTGTCGGTCGTTCTTTCGGCCATCGGCTTCGGCGGGCTCGTTTTTGGCCTCAGTCACATCGGCGAGACCGAGGCAGGAATCTCCAGCCCGACCAGCTGGGCGCCCCTCGCCCTTGGCGCAGCAGGCATCACGCTTTTCATCCTGCGCCAGTCGCAACTGCAACGCACAGACCGCGCACTGCTTGACCTGCGTACCTTCACGAGCTCCGGCTTCACGCTCGCTATGGCCGTGATCGCGATCTACACGACCATACTATTTGGCACTCTCACCCTGCTGCCGATCTATACGCAGAACGTGCTCGAACTCGATGCCCTGACCACCGGCTTGCTGATGCTGCCCGGCGGACTTGTGATGGGGTTCCTCGCGCCGTTCGTCGGGCGCCTCTATGACAAAGTCGGCCCGACCGTGCTCGTTGTTCCGGGCTCGATCATCGTGAGCGGTGCGCTGTGGTTCATGACTACACTGGGCGCCGGCACAAGCATCGTCACGGTCCTCGTCGCCCACATCGTGCTGAGTATCGGCCTCGCCCTCGCATTCACCCCGTTGTTCACCTCGGGGCTCGCATCGCTCAGCCCGCAGTTCTACTCCCACGGCAGCGCCACCGTCAGCACCGTACAGCAGCTCGCCGGCGCGGTCGGCATCGCGGTGTTCGTCACGGTGATGACAGCGACATCGACACCGCGAATCGAAGACGGGGCCAGCGTCATCGCGGCCACGGCCGACGGCATCCACGCCGCGTTCGACTGTGGAGCAGTCCTCTCGCTTATCGCAATCCCGCTCGCATTCTTCATCCGCAAGCCCGCCTCCAGCGGCGCCCACGTGCCCGTCGGGCACTGAGCATCACCCCCGCCTGCTCCGAAACCCTCGATCATCCGATAGGAAAGATATCGACAGTGCAAACCTCGTCAGCCGCTACCATGCGTCACTCCCTCGCCGCCTACCCCACCGGAATGGCCCTTATTGCCGCCGAGGTCAACGGCCAGAACGAGGCGATGCTCGCGAACTCCTTCACCAGCATTTCTCTGGACCCGCCACTCGTCTCCATGGCCTTTACCCATACCTCGACCACCTGGCCCCGGCTTCGCCAAGCGCAAGAGTTGGGTATCACGATTCTGGGAGAATCCCACCTCGCCCTCGTGTCTCAGCTTCGCCTGTCCGGCCCCGCCCGGCTCGACGGCATCACTCTAGATAACGCCACCACCCAGGCACGCACCCTACCGCAGGCGGCAGCCACCTTCGTCGTTCGGCCCCACCAGCACGTGCCGGCTGGTGACCACGAGCTCGTACTCTTCGAAGTCATACACCACGAGCGCTACGACGACATGAGCCCCTTGACCTTTTACAACCGCCAGATCGCCGTGATCCAGCGCGAGAGAGAGTAGACGATGTCCCGTAAGAAGATGCATCTCGCCGCAGCAAGTGCCACTCCCTACGGCGCCAGCCCGTACGCATGGTTGGAACCCGGAGTCGATCCCCACGACTATGACAACATTCACGTCCTGGTGCGCGCCGCTCAGGCCGCCGAACGTGGCATGTTCGATTTCCTCTTCCAGGGCGACTTCCTCGCGCAGACCCAGCGCACTGAGGCGCACGCGCCGAACCAGACCCTCGAGCCGACCATCGTGGCCACCGCCATCGCCCTGGCTACCGAGCGGATCGGTCTCGTCACCACGATCAGCGCCACCTTCCAGGAGCCCTACAACATCGCCCGCGTGCTCAAGTCACTCGACGTCGTTTCCCGCGGACGCATGGGCTGGAACGCCGTGACCACCTCCTCACCTCAGGCCGCCGCGAACTTCGGGCGCGCGATCGAGGACCGTGACACTCGCTACGCCCGCGCAGACGGGGTCGTTCAGATCGTCCAGGCGCTCTGGGGGAGCTGGGAAGAGGATGCCTGGATCGGCGACCAGCAGTCCCGGAGGATCACCGACCTGTCCAAAATCTCGCCCGTGAACCTCAGAGGAACTTACGCCTCCTCCCGCGGCCCACTCGAGATCCCGCCCTCCAAGCAGGGCCAGCCGGTCATGGCCCACGCCGGCGCCAGCCCGCACAGCCTCGCCTTCGCCGGCCGCTACGCAGACATTCTCATTAGCGAGGTCTTCACCATAGAGGAGGCCCGGCACCAGCGCGCCGCAGTGCGCCACGCCGCCGAATCTGCCGGTCGCAGCCCTGACGACGTCAAGTTCTTCGTCGGAGTGATGCCCACCATCGCGTCGACCCACGCGGAGGCTCTTGCTCAACGCGGAAAGCTGATCGAACCCGACGTCGAGCAGCAGGTGCGCCATCTCGGCCAGCTCCTCGGCCTGCCGTTGGGGCCAATGGACCTCGACGCCCCACTGCGCGCGGATCAGCTGGCCGTCGCGCGGGCCAACCCCGGTGACCCACGGTCGCCCAGAGCCCTCGAGGTCGCCAAGGAAGGCTGGACGGTGCGCGAAGTGCTCTACCATGCCGTCATCGACTACCACCCTGCCCCCATCGGTCCCCCCGAAGTGATCGCCGATCACCTGCAGGAATGGTTCGAAGCTGATGCCGCGGACGGCTTCTTAGTCATCCCCGGTGTTATTCCCGAGGGAATAGAGTCCTTCGTCGACGGAGTCATTCCGATCCTGCAGCAGCGCGGCCTGTTCCGCACCGAGTACGAAGGCGAGACCCTCCGCGAGAATCTCGGCATCGACCACCAGTACGGCCTGCACCGTCGAACGCGGACTCCCTAACAACGGGTCCGCCTCCACAGCCCATACCTAGAGCGCACTCGACAGCAACGACAGCTCAAATTTACACACGGAGAGAAAACATCATGACCAGACAGATGCTCATCGGCCTGCACTTGGGCAACGGGTACGGCAACCTGCCTGGCGCCTGGCGCGCCCCAGGAGTCGATCCCACAAGCTACACGAGCTTCGACGCGAAAGTTCGGCACGCCCAAGCCGCAGAGCGCGGAAAACTCCAATTCCTGTTCCTCCCCGACGGCCCCACCCACGCTGGCGACATCGCGAACGAGCCACCCAACTTCAACCTCGACGTCATGGTCACCTTGGCAGCGGTCGCCCGCGAAACCAGCCATATCGGCCTCGTGGCAACCGGCTCGACCACCTTTAACGAACCATTTAACCTCGCCCGACAGTTCAAAGCACTCGACGTCCTGAGCCACGGACGGACGGGATGGAACGCCGTCACGTCCAGTGGCGAAGACGTCGCCGCCAACTACGGCCAACATATTCCGTCCAGCCCGGAACGCTACGGAAGAGCGCACGAGACGGTCCAGCTCGTGCAGGCTCTCTGGGGCAGCTGGGGCGAGACCGCCTGGGTGCACGACAAGGCCACGGGCCGTTTCGCCGACCCGGAACAGGTGGCCCCGATCAACCTTGGTGGCGAATACGTCGCCACCCGCGGGCCCCTGTACATTCCTCCGTCCGAACAGGGGCAACCCGTCATCTTCCACGCCGGAGGCAGTCCAAACGCCCACGAGTTCGCCGGACGCTGGGCAAACGCCGTCATCGGCGCGGCCTTCACGATCGACGATGCTCGTGCACAGCGTGCAGCGTTCCGTGAAGCGGCTGAACGAGCCGGACGGAACCCGGACGAGATCAAGTTCTTCGCCGGCCTGATGACGACACTCACCCCCGATAAACGAGAAGGCCTCGATCGCCGCATCACACTGAGCGCACGGACGTTCCCTCAGCGCGCGGCGTATCTCGGGCGGATGCTCGGCCTGTACCTTGATCCCGCACACCTCGATGAACCACTCTCCGCTGCGCAGTTGTCTGAAGCTCGACCATCACCGGCCGACCCCCGCTCGATCCACGCACTGAAGATCGCGCGTGAAGGCTGGACCGTCCGCGACATACTCGCGCACGGCGTCATCGACTACCACCCCGTCATCGTCGGCCCGGCAGCTGAAGCCGCCGACCACATGCAGGAATGGTTCGAAGCCGACGCCGTCGACGGCTTCTGGGTATCCCCAGACATCTATAACAGCGGGGTCGATGCCTTCGTCGACAGCGTCGTGCCGATCCTGCAAGACCGAGGTCTGTTCCATCGGGACTATGACGGCGCCACCCTGCGGGATCATTTGAACACCCCAGCCCAATATGGAGTCGACGCGCGCGTAACACGGTGATGCGGATCACCGCCGACTTCACGACCGACCATTCTTGATTGCGCCTCTTGCCCAACGGGAGTGACTGGCCAGTCGTTTGCGGCCTCGCGGGGAAGGTCCATCCGGTTGAGGTACCCCTAAGCTGACACACGGCCCCTTGCCGGGTCCTCGGAACAACCGGAATTGATCTACGTTTGAACTCGAAGTCGAGTCCGCCCAGCTACAGCCGGGGGCAATTCTCATAGGCTATCCACCGCTACTGTGCCAGGTAGCTACTCCAACGGCTCCCAACTTCCAGCTGTGGATAACCTGACTTTTTTGGCAACCGTTCCACCAGACTCAATGGCACCGTCGATGTACCCCAGTCTTCCAATGAGGTTTTACATCACTGGCTCAATATCTGGTACGGCACAACGGCAGCGAGCAGTATCCAGTTCCCGGACGATCGGCGATTCTTAGGCAGTCTTCTCCAGGGTTGCTGCCTGGCCGTCTTCGCGTTCCTCCAGGGCGCCGGTGACTGAGGCTGTGAGGCTGTTGGCGATGTGGGTGCGGGCTAGTTCGGCTGCGCCGGGACCATCGCCGGAGGCGACAAGTTCGAGAATCTGGTGGTGCTGGTTCAGGTCGATCGTGCGGGGTTCATCACCGGATGGAAGTTCCAGGCCGAGGCGGCGGTAGCGGTCGGACTTGTCCCACAGGTCATCGAGGAGCTTGATCATGCTGGCGTTGTGGGAGGCGGCGTAGACGGCCCGGTGGAATTCGCGGTGTGCCGTGATGGCCTCCTCCCCCCAGACCTTGGTGACCGGCAGCAGTTTCTCGGCTGCAGTGCGCATAGCGACGATGTCCGCTTCGGTGCGTCGGTGTGCCGCCAGCTCGGTCGCTGACGGCTCCAGCGAGAGTCGGACTTCAAGCAGTTCACGGGCCTCTGAAGCACTCACGTCAGCCACGCGGGAGTCCCGGTGGGTGTCCATGATGATCAGGCCTTCGCTGGAGAGTCTGCGGATTGCTTCGCGCAGGGGTGTGATGCTCATCTGCATCTTGTCCGCCAGTTCGTACTGTGAGACGCGTGAGCCGGGGGCGAGGCCGCCGGAGAGGATCAGCTGGCGGAGTTCGCTGTACGCCAGACTGCCCTTACTGGAAAAGACGTTCGTGGTGCTCATCTGACGCTCCGATTCTCTTACTGGCGATGGGCCACTTTGCTCCTGCCAACATCTTATAAGAGATTCCGCCTGACGACTTGTGCGCCCCGTCACTCGCCGCTAACCTTGAGTGCAGGTCTTATAAGATATTAGCTCGAAGGGCTTCATCGCCCATCGGACCTCGGATTGACCTCAATCCGAGTCTTATAAGAAATAAGATTGTCTCACTCAGGAGAGTTTCAAAGATGAAAATCGTTTCCGCTCACGTCGGCACCATCCCCATTAGTTCCTCGATCCGGAATGCCTTCATTGACTTCACCAAGATGGACTGCACGATCATCGCGCTCGTCTCCGATGTGTTCGTCGACGGCAAGCCCCTGGTTGGCTACGGGTTCAACTCCAACGGCCGGTACAACGCCACGGGCATCCTCAAGGACCGCATCCTTCCGCGCATCATGGATGCCCCGTCCGAAGACCTTCTGGATGAGGACGGCCAGCTCTCGCCGGAAAAGGCGTGGGACCTGATGATGTCCAACGAGAAGCCCGGCGGCCATGGTGAGCGCTCGGTCGCCGTCGGTGTGGCAGACATGGCCCTGCACGACCTGGCTGCGAAGATCGCCGGCGTCCCGCTGTACCGGTGGATCTCGGATCACTACGGTGACGGCAACCCGGACAAGGACGTCTTCGTCTACGCCGCCGGCGGTTACTACGCACCAGGCAAGTCCCTGGAGGACCTGCAGAACGAGATGCGCGGCTTCCTGGCCAAGGGCTATGACGTGGTCAAGATGAAGATCGGCGGCGCGGACCTGGCCGAAGACCTTCGCCGCATCGAAGCCGTGATCGAGGTCCTCGATGGCGACGGCTCCCGCCTGATGGTGGACGTCAACGGCAAGTTCAACCTGGAGACCGCGCTGGAATACGGCAAAGCCATCGACCAGTACGGACTGTTCTGGTATGAAGAAGTCGGCGACCCGCTGGACTACGCCCTGAACGCCACCCTGTCCGAGCACTACAAGAACCCGATCGCCACCGGAGAGAACCTGTTCTCCCTTCAGGACGCCCGCAACCTGGTCCGCTACGGCGGGATGCGCCCGGACCGCGACTTCATCCAGGTCGACCCGGCCCTGAGCTACGGCCTGACCGAATACCGCCGGATCCAGGACATGCTCGCCCAGCACGGCTGGTCCTCACGCCGCTGCATCCCGCACGGCGGACACCAGTTCTCCCTGCACATCGCAGCAGCCCTCAAGCTCGGCGGTAACGAGTCCTACCCGGGCGAGTTCCAGCCCACCGGTGGCTTCACCGACGACGCTGTCATGGTCAATAGCCGCGTGGCCCCGGGCGACCTGCCGGGCATCGGGCTTGAAGGTAAGGCCGAGTTCTACAAGGTCCTGCGCGAACTGCACAACTAG
>NZ_JARHXQ010000139.1:0-9192 GCF_029222765.1 Arthrobacter sp. Cr_A7
CGACCGCCACGTATGGCCGGGCATGGCAGTAGTGTCTAGACCAGCACTCATAGTGTTGGTTACCGAGACATCACCGGGAAGGAACCGCATGCGCAGGGCAGCAGAAGCGGTCTGGCAGACCGTTCATTGTGAGAGGCGACGGCTCGCCGCGGATCTCTCCGACCTGCATGACGAACAATGGCGCTTCCCCTCCCTCTGCCCCGGGTGGGATGTCCACGATGTCCTTGCGCACCTGGTGGACACGGCACGAACCGGCCGGCTCGCCTTCGTCCGAGACCTGCTGACGGCACGCATGGACTTCGATCGCGCGAACGAGAACGGTATTGCTAGAGAGAAGCGGCAGGATCCGCGGGACACGATTAACGCGTTCAGGGAAGCTGCGGACCTCACGCGGACGCCGCCGGCGAACCTCGCAACACGCCTCGTGGAGGCCATCGTGCACGGCGAGGACATCCGCCGGCCCTTGGGCATCGCCGGAAGTTACCCGGAACCTGCGGTCGTTCAGGCCCTCACCTACCAGCTGCGCACCCCCGTCTCCTTCGGCGGAGGACGCGAGCGGGTCGCAGGACTTCGCCTGATCGACCGGACGACCGGGGCGTTCTGGGGCCAGGGAGACGAGGTCGAGGCCGATCCGCTTGATCTGCTGCTCGCGGTTTCCGGGCGTCGCGTGGACCGGGGGAGCTTCAAAGGCAGCGGAGCCTCCCGCTTCGTAGCCATCTCGGCTATGGATGAACCGCGTCAACGAGGAGAGGCGCCCGAAGCGATATGACGAGATGGCAGAACGACGACCTGTGGGCGCTGGCACACGCCGAGCGCACCGCTCTGGCGCAGGACCTGTCGAACCTCAGCGCAGAGCAATGGCAGCACCCCACTTTGTGCGGGCAGTGGAACGTCGAGCAGGTCGTCGCTCACCTTACCGCCGCGGCCAGCCTGAACCAGTGGCAGTGGCTGCGCAGCATGCTCGGCGCGCGTTTCCGTCCCGATGTGCACAACCAGCGCCGGCTGGCCGAGCAGCGCGGCAAGAATCCCAAAGAGACACTCGACCGTTTCCGCGCCGTCGCCAGGAGTACCACGGCACCCTCAGGACACACCCCGGCCTACCTTGGCGAGGTCGTCGTGCACGCCCAAGACATCCGCCAGCCCCTTGGGCTTCCCCGCACACCGAGCATCGAGGCGCTGACACCCGTGGCCGAATTCTTCGCCCGGCACGACGTCACCGTTGCCAGCCGCACCCACGTGGCCGGCCTGCGGCTGCGGGCCGATGACGGGCCGTTCGCTGCGGGCACCGGGCATCTGGTCACCGGATCCACCCTCGCTGTGGTGATGGGCATGGCTGGCCGCGAAACCTACCTTGACCAGCTCAACGGCCCGGGCGTCCCGACCCTCCGGTCGCGCCTCCAGGGCACCGCAGCCTGAACCGCCTTCTGGTTAAGAAATCGATTGTTCATCGTTAGGTAGGAAACACCTGGGCGGCGCAGCCGGAGACGCTGGGTAGGGCAGCGATCAAGATCGGCGGCATCCTGGCGTGCCTAATGGGTACGGTGTCCTCATGCAGAAGATGTCGATTGATGCCCTGGCCCGTCAGCAACTCCAAGCAGCAGTGTCCGGATCCAGCGGCCGCGCCTCGGACACCGTGTTCGGCGGCCACGAAAAAAGGCTGCGTCAGACGGTGATGGCTTTCCGCGCCGGCACCCAACTCAGCGAACACCTGAACCCCGGCGAGGCCACGGTCTTCGTCATCAAGGGCTCCGTCTGGCTGAAGGCGGGCGCGGAAGCCTGGCAGGGCAAGGCAGGCGACCTGCTGATCGTCCCGGACGGCATGCACAGCCTGGAAGCCGAGGAGGACTCAGCAATACTGTTCACGGCGGTGAAGCTGGACCGGTAAATGGTGGACCCATAAACGATGAAGGCCCGGCACCAGCTCAAAGGAGCTGCCACCGGGCCCCGCCCCCGTCAGTGCAGGGCTTAGCCCTTCACCTCGTACGCCTTCGGCAGCTTCAGGCCGCGCTCCTCCATGAGGGTGCGCAGGCGGGTGGGGTAGTCGGTGATGATGCCGTCCACGCCCAGGTCCATCAGGCGCTCCATGTCGGCGGTGGTGTTCACAGTCCACGGAATGACGGGCAGTCCAAGGCTGTGGGCTTCGGCGATCATTTCCGCGGTGACGGAGCGGAACGTGGGGGAGACGACGTCGTACCCCTGGGCAGCCGCCGCCTTGGGCAGGGAACCGTCGTAGTCGTCGATGTCGATGCCGCCCAGGTTGGGGCTGGCGCCGGGCCGGCCGACGCCCATCCAGGTGTCGCCGCTGGAGAGCGCCACCAGCGGCAGCTCGGGGGCGAGCTCCTTGGTGAGGTTCAGCGAGGACCAGTCGAAGGACTGCAGGGTGGTGCGGTCCGCCATGCCCGAGGCCTGGATGTCGGCCACCACCGCGCGGGTGAGGGACTCCATGCCGGCGCCGCCGATCTGGCTGCTTTCCACCTTGGTCTCCACATTGAAACGGACCTTGGCGGCGTTCGTGTCGCGGACCAGCTGGTAGACGTCCTTCAGCTCGGCGATCCGGTTGCCCTCGATGACGTCCTGCTCCGGGTAGCCCGCCAGCTGGGCGTAGCCGCAGTTGAGCGTCTTGACCTGCGCGAGGGACAGTTCGGCCACGCGGTCGCCGACGTACGGGAATTCGGGATCGCCGGCGGTGGCGGGTGCGGTGTCGGCGCACTTGGCGGCCTGGATGGTGTCGTCGTGCCACACGATCACCTTGCCGTCCTGGGTCAGATGCGTGTCCAGCTCCAGGGTGGTCACGCCCAGCGCCAGGGAGTTCGTGAACGCGGCAAGGGACTCCTCGGTCCATTCGCCGCGGCCGCCGCGGTGGCTCTGCAGGTCGAACGAGCCGTTGCGCTCGTTCACCGTGAGCGCGGACGTGGCAGTTCCGGCAGCGTTCGACGACGGCGTGCCGGCCTGCGTCTCCGGGGCGGCGACGGCGGGGCTCGCCATGGCGGCGATCAGGGCGGCGGCGGCCGCGGCAGTCAGGACTGTGCGCATGGGTGGTTTCCTCCAGTAATGACGGGGCCGGCTGATGCCCGGCGACCCGTCCACGCTAGGGAGGACAGGTGGCGCGTTTGATGCCAAAAGTTGGAGCGGAGGTTAACATCAAAGGGCCGGTGCAACTGGCGGTCTCCCCGGAGTCCAGCTGCGGCCGGCGTCTCCTAAGGGGATTGAGATGCAGGCAGGACGTTCCACCCTGTTCCGCAGCGTTGCCGCGGCCGTTGCCGCCCTGGTGATTCCCGCCGTCGCAGGCTGCACCGGTGCGCCGGAGCCACCGGACGCGCAAAGTCCGACGGCGGCCATCACCGCCACCGCCCCACCTGTTCCGGCGTACGCCGCCGCCCTGGAAAAGTACAGCGCGGACATGTTGGCCGGGGGAGCTACCGCCGTCGTGATTGAGGTGAAGTCCCGCGTGGGCGGCTGGTCCTCGGCAGACGGCGTCCGGAGCCTCGAGACCAACGAACCCGTGCAGCTGACGGACCAGACGCATGCCGGGGATATCACCATGACCATGGTGGCGGTGTCCGTCATGAAGCTCGTGGAGGAAGGGAAAATCCAGCTGGATGACCCCGTCCAAAAGCACCTCCCGGACTTCGAAAGCATCATCAAGCCGCCCGGTCCCATCACCATCGGCAGCCTGCTCAGCCACCGCTCCGGGATGCCGGACTACCGGGTGAGCCTGGTGGAGGTAGGGAATAGGCGCTCCACCCACGAGGAGCGGATTTCCTACGCCGCAGCCCTGCCGTGGACCGGCGGCTCAGGCAGCCTGTTCAGTTTCTCCACCACCAACTATTCGGTGCTGGCCCTGCTCCTCGAGAAGCTGCGGGGACAGAACCTCTCCGCGGTAATCCGCGCCGACAACGTGGAACCGCTCGGGCTGCAGGACACCCTGCTGGCCGGTGACGAGCCGGGGCCGCGGCAGATGATCCACGGCTACACCAATACGGCAAGCGGCGAACTGGAGGACAACGCCCTGGCCCCGATCCACAGTGGTTCACCCGATAGCGGAGTGATCTCCACCGTTCCTGAACTCAACACCTACTTCGCGGCCCTGCAGAAAGGGGCGTTGCTGACCGCTCAAAGCGTGGCGGAGATGCACCACCCCAAGTTCCAGACCTATGGCCTCGGTGTGGTGCGGCATTACGATTCCTGCTCCAACAACGACTATTACGGGCATGTGGGAGTGGTGCGGGGCTACGCGGCGCTGGCGCTGATCAGCGCCGACGGCTCGCGGCAGATTGCTATGGCCGTGGCCCGCGCCCCGATGCCCCATCCGGTTGGTCTCGGCGAATGGGAGTCGTACGAGATGGAGGAAGCGGCGGTGGCGGCACTCAATCAGGCGTGTTGAGGAGTAACTTTTCAGGGTTCCCCGGGCTCGGCCTGCACGCGTGTCACGCGGATCCGGGCGATGCGCAGCCGGTCCATCGCGGTGACCGTCAGCGCGTGCCCGTCCACTTCCACCCGGTCCCCAACCCGGGGCAGCCGGCCCAGCCGGTCGATGACGAACCCTGCCACCGTCTCGTAATGCCCCTCGGGCAAAGCCAGCCCGGACGCTGACGTGAACTCCTGGATGATGAGCCCGCCGTCGACGTCGACCTCCCCGTGGGCGACGGTGACCCGGTCCTCGGGGTCGGCGCCGGCGTCGAACTCGTCGTAAATTTCGCCCACCAGTTCCTCCACGAGGTCCTCCAGGGTGACGATGCCGTCCGTCCCGCCGTATTCGTCCACCACCAAGGCAATCTGCTGGCCCAGCCGGCGCATCCGGGACAGCGAAGGCAGCACCTTGTTCGTTCCGGGCAGCGCGAGGATTTCGCGAACGATGTCCCGCACCGGCCGTTCGTCGGACACAGCGTCGACGGGCATGAGGTCGCGGATGTGGATGAAGCCCAGGACGTCATCCGGGCTGCCGCCGGTCACGGGGAAGCGGGAGTAGGGGCCGTTCTGGACGATGCTGCGGGCCTCGCCGACGGTGAGGCCGCCGCTGATGAAGGCGACGTCGGGGCGGGGGCGCATCACCTCCTGCAGGGTGCGGTCCGCGGCCCCGAAGACGTCCGTGAGGATGTTCCGGTGGCTTTCTTCCAGCGCCTCGCTCCCCGAGACCATGTCATGGAGTTCCTCGGCCGTGACGCTTTCCTGCTTGGCCTTCGGGTCGCCGCCGAACAGCCGGACCACGGCGTCGGTGGAGACGGACAGCAGCCAGACCGCGGGGCGCATCAGTTCCGAGAGGAACAGCAGGGGCGGGGCCAGGACCTTTGCGAAGCCGACGGCGCTCTGCATGGCCAGGCGCTTGGGTACCAGTTCGCCCAGCACCAGGGAGAGGTAGGCGACCAGCAGCGTCATGCCGATGAAGGCCACGGATTGGGCCGCGGCGCCGAGGCCAAGGCCCTCGAGGAGGGGTTCGACGTCGGGGGCGATGGTGGAGGCGCCGTACGCGGCGGAGAAGAATCCGGAGAGGGTCACGCCGATCTGGATGGTGGAGAGGAAGCGGTTGGGATTCCCGGCGAGGGCGGCCACCTGGGCGCCGCGTTTTCCGGCCTTTTCCATCCGGCGGACCTGGCTCTCCCGGAGGGAAACCAGCGCCATCTCCGTGCCGGCGAAGATCCCGCCCAGCAGCACGAAGAAGAGCACCAACAGGAAGTTGACCGCGGTGTCGCTGTCCATGGACTGACACTATCGAAATGTGGTGGCCGGTGAACGGGGCGTGGACAGGCGGCCGCGCCCGCTAAGGTCGTGCCATGGTTAATGACGATCTCCGGCCGGTGTATTTCCTCTCGGACAGCACCGGCATCACGGCGGAAACGCTCGGCAACACCTTGCTGACCCAATTCCCCGGGAACAACTTCGACCGGATCACCATCCCCTTCATCACCACCGTGGACCAGGCCCGGTCCGTGGTCAGGACCATCGACGGCATCGCCGAGGCCGGGCCGGCCCCCATCGTTTTCTCGACGGCGGTCAGCAGCGATATCCGCCAGACCCTGTCCGGGTGCAAGGGCATCGTGGTGGACCTGATCGGGACGCATGTGGGGCAGCTGGAGCACGCCCTGGGCAGCCACGCCAGCGGCGAACCCGGGCGGGCGCACGGCCTGGGGAACGCAGCGCGGTACCAGTCCCGGATGGCCGCCGTCGAATATGCCATGGAGCACGACGACGGCCAGAGCCTGCGCGCGCTGGAGAAGGCCCAGGTCATCCTGGTGGCCCCGTCCCGCTGCGGCAAGACGCCCACCACCATGTACCTGGCACTGCAGCACGGAATCTTCGCGGCGAACTTTCCGCTGGTGGACGAGGACTTTGAACGGGAAGGGCTCCCCGGGTCCCTGAAGCCCTTCGTGTCGAAATGTTTCGGCCTGACCACCAACGCCCTGCGCCTCAGCCAGGTCCGCACCGAACGGCGCCGCGGCTCGCCCTACGCCTCCCTGCGGCAGTGCGGTTTTGAGCTGCGCAGCGCGGAGCGTTTGTACGAATTCCACGGGATTCCGTACCTCAACTCGGCCAGCGTTTCGGTCGAGGAGATGGCGGCCACCATCCTGCAGAAGATGAACCTGAAGCATTAGGGAAGGTTTTCACAAGCCAAGTGTGGCGTACATCATGTGGCGCACCTCTCCAAGGCCTGCCACTGTGGAGGAGATTTGTGCCCAAGCCGGTTACCGCCCCGGGCACGCCCCTGCACGCCACACTCTGCGAAGGAGCAGTAAATAATGACAACGGACATCCTGTGGTTCTCGGAACTTGGGCTCAAAGACCTGGACCGGGTGGGCGGCAAGAACGCCTCCCTGGGGGAGATGGTGCAGAACCTGACCTCCGCCGGCGTGCAGGTCCCGGACGGTTTCGCCACCACTGCCGATGCCTACCGCCGTTTCCTGGCGGACTCCGGCCTGGACCAGCAGATCGCCGACCGGCTGGTGGGCCTGGACACCGATGACGTGACCGCCCTGGCCGCCGCCGGGCAGGAGATCCGGTCCCTGGTGCGCCAGACGCCGTTCCTGCCGGACTTCGAACAGCAGCTGCGCAGCGCCTACCGGGAACTGGTGGAAAAGCACGGCGGCTCCGATGACCTCTCCTGGGCTGTACGGTCCAGTGCGACGGCGGAAGACCTCCCCGACGCGTCCTTCGCCGGCCAGCAGGAAACCTTCCTGAACGTCCGCGGCGTCGAGAACATCCTCGCCGCCATCAAGGACGTCTTTGCGTCGCTCTACAACGACCGCGCCATCGCCTACCGCGTGCACCACAAGTTCGAGCACGCCGACGTCGCGCTCTCGGCAGGCATCCAGCGGATGGTGCGCTCCGACGTCGGGGCCTCCGGCGTCATGTTCACCATGGACACCGAGTCCGGCTTCCAGGACGCCGTGTTCGTCACCTCCTCCTACGGCCTCGGCGAGGCCGTGGTCCAGGGCGCGGTGAACCCGGATGAGTTCTACGTCTACAAGCCGGCGCTGCAGGCCGGCCGGCCCGCCATCCTCAAGCGCGGACTGGGCGAGAAGGCCCTGCAGATGACCTACACGGCAAGCCAGGAAATCGGCCGCACCATCGACTTCGTGCCGGTCGAGGCGTCCCTGCGGAACCGCTTCAGCCTCAGCGACGAGGACGTCGAGCAGCTCGCACGGCACGCCGTGGCCATCGAAAAGCACTACGGCCGTCCCATGGACATCGAGTGGGGCAAGGACGGGATCGACGGCGGCCTGTACATCCTGCAGGCGCGTCCGGAAACCGTGCAGTCCCGCCGCGCCCCCGGCAGCCAGAGCCGCTTCCGCCTCAACGAAACCGGCCCCGTGCTGGCCGAGGGCCGCGCGATCGGCCAGCGGATCGGTGCCGGCAGCGTCCGCATCCTCACCGCGATCGACCAGATGGCGGCGTTCCAGACCGGCGACGTGCTGGTGGCCGACATGACCGATCCCGACTGGGAACCGATCATGAAGCGTGCCTCCGCGATCGTCACCAACCGCGGCGGACGGACCTGCCACGCGGCCATCATCGCCCGCGAACTGGGGATCCCCGCCGTCGTGGGAACCGGCCACGCCACCGACTCCCTCTCCGACGGGCAGGAAGTCACCGTCTCCTGCGCCGACGGCGAGACCGGCGTCATCTACGCAGGCCTGCTGGACTTCACCGTGGAGGAAACCGGGATCACCAAGATGCCCGAGGCCCCGGTGAAGGTCATGATGAACGTCGGCACCCCCGAGCAGGCGTTCACGTTCGCCCAGCTGCCCAACCATGGCGTGGGCCTGGCCCGGCTTGAGTTCATCATCAACCGCCAGATCGGCATCCACCCCAAGGCCCTCCTGAACCTGGACAGCCAGCCGGCGGAGGTGGCGGCTGAAATCCGGGAGCGGATCGCCGCGTACAGCAGCCCGCGGGAGTACTACGTCAAGCGCCTGGCCGAAGGGGTGTCCACCATCGCTGCCGCGTTCGCGCCCGAGCCGGTGATCGTGCGCATGTCCGACTTCAAGTCCAACGAGTACGCCAACCTCCTGGGCGGACCGGCGTACGAGCCGCACGAAGAGAACCCGATGCTCGGCTTCCGCGGCGCTTCACGCTACCTGGAGCCGTCCTTCCGTGACTGCTTCGACCTCGAGTGCGAGGCCCTGTCCTTCGTCCGCAACGAGATGGGCCTGACCAATGTCAAGCTGATGATCCCGTTCGTGCGCACCCTGGAGGAGGCCCGCGGCGTCATTGAGCTGCTGGCCGAGAACGGGCTGCGCCGCGGCGAGAACGGCCTGGAGGTGATCATGATGTGCGAGTTGCCCTCCAACGCGCTGCTCGCCGACGAGTTCCTCGAGTTCTTTGACGGCTTCTCCATCGGCTCCAATGACATGACGCAGCTGGCCCTCGGACTGGACCGGGACTCCGCCATCGTGTCCGGCGGCTTCGATGAACGCGATCCTGCGGTCAAGAAGCTCCTCCGGATGGCCATCAGGGCCTGCCGGGAGCGCGGCAAGTACGTGGGCATCTGCGGGCAGGGCCCCAGCGACCATCCGGACCTCGCCGAGTGGCTGGTCCAGGAGGGCATCGAGTCCGTCTCGCTGAACCCGGACACCGTGGTGGACACCTGGCTCCGGCTGGCGGATGTCGCGGCAGGTGCTTCGGCCGCCGCGGACACCACTGACCTGGCGGCCGCCGGGGTCCGCTGACTCCAGCTGAAGGCCATCCCTCAGCCTC
>NZ_JARHXQ010000013.1:0-34038 GCF_029222765.1 Arthrobacter sp. Cr_A7
AAGGAACGCGCCTCCGGGCACATCGCCGCCACGGTCCTGGTGGTGGAGCCCATGGGATCCACCATCCTGCTCACCGTGGATGTGGAAGGACAGACCCTCAAGGTCCAGGCCCCGCCCAGCTTCCGAACCGCTCCCCATCAGACCATCTGGCTGGGCTTCTCGCCCAACACCATGCGCTTCTATGACCGCGAAACCTCAATGGCACTGGAGGCCAACTAGATGACCCACCACAACGTCAGCAACGAAGAGCTCCGCAGCGCCGCAATCGAAGTGCTGCGCCGCAATGACCTGGGAACCATGACGACGGCGGCGCCCGACCTTTATCCCCACATGTGGAGTTGGGATGCGGCGTTCGTTGCGATAGGCCTGGCCAGGGTAAGCGTGCCCCGCGCCATCACCGAGCTGCGCACCCTGTTGGACGCCCAATGGTCCACCGGCATGATTCCGCACATTGTTTTCAGCGAGGATGAAAAGCGCTACTTTCCGGGCTTTGACCGCTGGGGCACGGCCACCGCCAAGGCACTCCCGGAGGGCGTCAAGAGCAGCGGCATCTGCCAACCGCCGGTGCACGTCATCGCGCTGCAGCACATCCTTGACCGCGGCCGGGAGAACGGCGGATCCGACCAGGCAGCGGCAGAGGAGTTTCTCCGCGAATCCTTCGATGGCTGGCTGGCCTGGCACCGCTGGCTGGCCACTGTCCGGGATCCCGAAGGCGTGGGCCTCGTGGAGATCCACCACGGCTGGGAATCGGGCTTTGACAACTCCCCCCGCTGGGACGGCCCGTACGCCGCCATCCACCCTGGCGAGCTGGAGCCGTTCACCCGCCGGGACGTCCTCCATGTGGCGGATGCCAGCGAAAGGCCGGACGACGCCGAATACGCGAAGTACCTCTGGCTCGTCCAGCAGATGGCATCCGTAGGCTTCGATGACCAGGCCGTGCAGGAGATTGTGGACTTCCGGGTCCGGGACGTCTTCTTCTCAGGAATTATGGCAGCCTCGACCGAGGTCCTGGCCAACCTGGCCGCTGAACTTGGTCGCCCCGAGGAAACGGAACTGCGGGGGCTGGCCGAACGCTTCCGCCGCGGGGTGGCCTCCACGGTGGACCCGGAGACGGGGCTGGCCCGGGACTACGACGTCCTGGCGGGCGAATGGATTTCCACCGAAACGGTCTCCGGTTTCGCGCCGCTGGTGGCCGGCGGCGATGCCGCACTCCTGTCGAGGCAGCGTGAACTGCTGCAGGGCAAGGACTGGATGGCATTCCCAGGAATGCGGTTTGCGCTCCCGCCTTCCACCTCCCCCGCCAGTGCGGCCTTCAGGCCGAGGACCTACTGGCGCGGGCCGGTGTGGCCGTTCCTGAACCTGCTGCTGGGCTGGGCAAGCGATCGTGACGGGCAGGCTGACCTCGTCAAGACACTCCGCTCGGAGTCCCTGCAGCAGTTGGCCGACCTCACCTTCGCGGAGTACTACGAACCGTTTACGGCAGAGCCCTTGGGAAGCCTCGCCCAGGCATGGACGGCAGCCGCTGCGCTGGAATGGCTCGGGAACCCGTGACTGCAGTGCTGATTGCCTGCGACAAGTTCAAGGGCAGCCTTACGTCCGCTGAAGTCTGCGCTGCGGTGGAGGCGGGCATCCGGAGGGTACGTCCGGACACAGCCGTGGCTGCCATGCCGATGGCCGACGGCGGCGAGGGCTCCGTTGCCGCTGCCTTCAGCGCGGGTTTCGCGGAAATCACGACGACGGTCACTGGGCCGGGAGGGCAGCCGGTGGCGGCGTCGTTTGCGCTGCGCCGCAGCGACGGCACGGCAGTGGTGGAAATGGCACAGGCTTCCGGGCTCCTCCAGCTCCCCGGCGGCCTTCCCGATCCCCTGGGGGCAACGAGTTTCGGCACCGGCGAACTGGTCCGGGCTGCCCTGGAGGCCGGTGCCCGCACCATCATCCTGGCCGTCGGCGGCAGCGCATCCACCGACGGCGGGGCCGGTTTCCTGCAGGCGCTCGGCGCCACCCTTTCGCGGGCAGACGGAACACCGCTGGGACGGGGCGGGAAGGCACTCGGTGATCTCGCCGTCGTCGACCTTAAAACGCTGGATTCGCGGCTGACCGATTGCCGGATCATCCTGGCCGCCGACGTCGATAATCCGCTCCTGGGACTTCGGGGGGCTGCCGCCGTCTACGCTCCACAGAAGGGCGCTGACGAATCCCACGTGCGGCTGCTGGAGGAAGGCCTCGGCCATTACGTGCGGACGCTGCGTGCCGCCGGGCTGCGCGCCGGTGCTGAAGACCTGCCCGGCGCAGGTGCCGCCGGCGGCCTGGGTTTTTCCGCCCAAAGCGTACTCGGCGCCACCATGCGGCCCGGGATCGACGTCATGATGGACCTTGCCGGGTTCGGTGAGGCCCTGGCAACCCTCACCAGCGCCGATCTGGTCATTACGGGCGAGGGATCTTTGGATAGACAGACCCTGAACGGCAAGGCCGTCGCGGGAGTGGCCAGGGCGGCCTGGGACGCCGGAGTGCCCGCTGTTGCCGTCTGCGGGCGGGGACTCCTGGGACGCGGCGAGCTGGCCGGCCTCGGCATCAGTCAGGCCTATGCCCTCACGGACCACGAACCGGACGTGGCCCGCTGTATCTCCAATGCCGCTGCGCTGCTGGAATCGGCGGCGGAACAGCTCGCCCGGGAATGGATCAGGGCGGAAGCCTCGCTCCCCGGATGAAGTAAGTTGTTTGAGGGAACGGGAGGATGACATGGCGGTGGAACGAGTGCCGGCGAGCCTTGGCGGGGCGACGTCGCACGGGCGGCTGCTTGAGTTGATCCGCTCCACCGGCGGGCTGTCGCGCCAACAGCTCCTGGCTGCGACGGGCATGTCCCGGGCCACCCTGTATGAGCGGCTTGAGAGCCTCCTGCGCCGCGGTTATATCTACGAGGCGGAGTCCCTGGAGGCGACGGGCGGGCGCCGCTCACGCAAGATCCGGTTCGATGACCGGGGCAGGGTGGTGCTGACCATCGCCCTGGGCCAGACACACGCCACTGTAAGTGTCACCAATACCCGCGGAAAGGCATTGCGCTCACACACCAGCAGCCAGGCGATCGGTGGACAAGCCCAGTCCGTGCTGATGCCCCTTGTTGAAGCCGGGAAGAGACTGCTGGCACAGGGAACCGGTGAGGTTCTTATTGGGGTCGGGGTCAGTGTGCCAACCCCGGTGGAAGCGGAAACAGGCTATGTTGCCCATGCCACCACCATTCCCGATTGGCCCCGGGATGCCGTAGCGCGTGCCGTGTCGGAGGCCTGGGAGGTCCCGTTCGTCGTCGAAAACGATGCCCGGGCTGCCGCGCTGGGAGAACGTGTCAGCGACGAGGAAACCATTGTCTACGTCAAAGTGGGAACGGGCATCGGCTGCGGCATTGTGGTGGAAGGGAGCATCTTGCGCGGCGCCCGCGGCGCGGCCGGGGACATCGGCCATATCCGGATGGCCGAGGACGGTCCGTTGTGCCGGTGCGGACGCCATGGCTGCCTTGCCGCCTACAGCTCGGGCCGTGCCATCGCCGACCGCCTTGGCGGGCCGGGGCCGGATCCGCTCCAGGCCATCAGTGACGCTGCCCGCGCCGGCGACCCGGTTGTGGAGCCGATCGTGGAAGCGGCAGCGGGTGTGCTGGGCAGGGCACTCTCCGCAACCATCACCACCCTGAACCCGGACCGGCTGGTAATCGGCGGAATCATCGGGGCGGTTCCGGCATATGTGGAACAGGTCAGGAGCACGGTGATGGCCACCGTGGTGGAACGAATTGCCGACGGGCTCGCCATTGAAGCCGGCGATCCGGGCGACCAGTCCGCCTCCCAGGGACTGGTCACGCTGGTGATGCGGAAGGTGTTCTCCCCGGCAGCCATAGACGCGGTGGCTAACGAGGCCGTCCTGGCCTGAGCGGCACGGAAGAAACTTGAGCGGATCTTGAGACACGGGCAATAGGCGGCCTTTAGGATCAGGGAAGTGCCTGCCGGCACGGAACTGGCGGCTGCTGGGGCAGCCTTGACGATTGCGGGGACCGATCTCTTTGTTCAAGTTCGTGAAGATTCTTACGGCCACTCTTGGCGTCGGCCTGGGCCTCACATTTGCGGGAGTGCAGCCTGTGCAGGCAGCACCGGCAACCGCCCAGATTACGCTTAGTCCAACCACCGGTCCTGCGGGGTCCGCCGTCACGGTCAGCGGGACCGGGTTCAGGGTCTCCACATCAGGAACGGTCATCGCAGGCTCCACCACATTTGGCTTCCGTACTACCTCAACCGGTGCTTTCAGCACGGCAATCACCATTCCTTCAACCGCAACAGGAAAGCTGACCATCTCGGCAAAAACATCTTCAGTCCAGGCGTCCTCGGTGTTCACTGTGGCAGCCCCGGTGGCGGCGCTGCCCCCGGCGCTGCCGCCGGTCAGCACGGCTGCCCTGCGGTTTGGGGTCGCTACAACGGGCGGACCGCTGGCCAGCGCAGAACTGGACGAGGTGTCACGGCTGGCCGGGGAAAGCCCGTCCAGCGTCCTGTTCTACAAGGATTTCCTCCAGGCGCCGCCGATCAATGAGATGAACGCCGTGCGGGCGCGTGGCGCCGTGCCCCTGGTGACGTGGGAGCCGTGGGCCTGGGGCGGCGGGCTCAACCAGCCCGCCTATTCGCTGGACAGGATTGCCGCCGGAGACTTCGATGCCCACATCACCCAGTGGGGACAGGCATTGGCCGCCTGGGGCTACCCGGTGCAGCTGAGGTTCGCCCATGAGATGAACGGCGACTGGTACCCGTGGGCTGAAGGGGTCAACGGCAACGAGGCCGGGGACTACGTCCAGGCGTGGCGCCACGTGCACGATGTGGTGGCGGCCACCGGGGCGTCGAACGTCTCGTGGGTATGGAGCCCGAATGTTCCCTACTGGGGCTCCACCGATTTGTCCGGCCTTTTTCCGGGCGCCGGCTACGTGGATATTGTCGCGCTGGACGGGTACAACTGGGGCACGTCCGCCTCGTGGAGCGGCTGGATTTCGCCGCAGGATCTCTTCGCGCCCGGAATCGCCGAGCTGCGGTCGCTGGCTCCGGGAGTTCCAATTTTGATCGCCGAGACGGCCTCAAGTGAGGCGGGCGGGTCCAAGGCTGCGTGGAACACGGACCTGGTGTCCTACCTTGCGGCCCAGCCGGATGTGATGGGCTTCGTCTGGTTCCACATGCAGAAGGAAGCTGACTGGCGCATTAACAGCAGCGTCGCCTCGGCGTCCGCCTTCAATTCTGCGTTGGCGGCGCGCCGGGCGTCGTAGTCCCTGCTGCTGGTTACGGCCGGGCTGCGGGGTTGCGGCGGACCAGTGCGATCAGGGCCACCCCAATCAGCATGATGCCCAGCGCTGTGAGCAGTCCGGCCCCTACGTTGAGTCCGGTGTAGGCCAGGGCGGCCCCGGACGCGGGGATGGAGGTGTTCATTCCGTACATTGTTAGTTGATTTCCTCTGCTGTGTATTGTGCTTCCCAGCGGTCGATGCGCCGCCGGGTGATTTTGGTGGTGAGTACTGCTGACCACGACGCCAGGAACCATCCGGAGCGCAGCCACATGAACAGTTCCTGCGGGAAGAAGGTGGCCGCAATCAGGACGTCTTTCCAGTCCCAGTGCGGTATCCGCAGTGCGCGCTTGATGTCCAGCGCCACGAACAGGATGGGCACCAGCCACCAGAACAGGACCACCTGGAACACGCCGAGGGTCAGCGACAGCACCATGACGGCGATCCACAGGAGCTTGAGGAAGACGCCCAGCAGGCCCATGGCCTGCTGGGCCCAGTCCCGGAGTGTCAGGCGGTTGAGCCCCAGGTCCAGCAGATCCTCCACCGTGCCCACCTGCCATTTCATCCGCTGGCCCCAGAGGGCCTTGATGGACTTCATGGAATCCGTGTAAGCCCGCACCTCCGGCGAAACCTGGCAAACGTAGCCGAGTTCGCGGATCCGGTAGGTCAGCTCGAAGTCTTCAACCTGCGAGGTATAGACCCAGGGCCCCTCCCGGTCGTCGCGGGCAGCAATCTGCCGCAGGACCGCGTTGTTGATCGCACAGCCGGTACCGGCAAGCACGCTCGTCCGTCCCCGGCGCAGCGCCGTATCGGTCCACGTGGCAAACTCCGCTTTCTGCAGCCGGCTCAGCAGCCCGGGATCCTGCATGGTGAATTTCGAGGAGGACCCTCCCAAAAGGACCCCTTCCCCGCCACTGAATTCAGCTTCCCAGGCTGCCAGCGCATTCGGCGGCAGCACGGTGTCCGCGTCCAGGCAGACCACCACGTCCGCGTCATAGGCATACTCCGCCCACGCGCGGTTCAGTGCCTCGGACTTGCGGTGTTCCAGCCGGGGCAGCTCCATCACGGTGACCGGATACTTCCGCGCTTGCCTCGCTGTCGAATCCGTGCAGCCGTTGGGAACCACCACGATCAGGTCCGCAGGACGGTCCTGGCGCATCAGCCCGTCAAGCGTCGCGCCGATGGACGCGGCCTCGTTGTACGCGGGGACCAGCACCACCACGCGCAGCCCGGTAACAGGGACACCTGAGTGCACTGTGATGTCAGCTGCCGAGGGCATAACCGTGGACAAGGAGGCCTCCTACTGGACGTCGAAAAGTCCGGCCGGACCTTCCAATCCAGCTAATAGCCCCTATCTCAGATTTCGCCCGCACTCGGCATCAAGCTTCAATCAATAAGTCTCAATTCTTCCTCAATGCATTTTCTTGAGGCTCATAATTCACGACTCATGTAAAAGCCACATTTCGAAAGCACTAATAGAGTGCATTAATTTTATTTGTGCTTCTGGTCACAATTTGGGGCTAAAGCGGCAGATTCAAATTCAGTTGATTCCTGGGCCAACTGGAGGACGGCCCTTCACGTGCCTTCCGACGCACGAACGCATCCTCCAAGGACTCCGCCGGAGCGAAAATAGAGTACACACTACTCGTGTGCTCCGCCGTGGCCCCCCGGTACTGTCTCCAGAAGTATTGCTGAGGGCATTCTGACTGTCAGGGGGGCAGGTCATGAGTAGTGAGCTAAACGTGCACGGTGCACGGTATCAGGCAGGGGTCGGTGACGGAGGCAGCAGCGGGACAGCGTGGTCCCGCTGGCAGTCACCGGCCCCGGCATCCACAGGGCTGGCCCGGGATGGGACTTTTTCGCAGGATAAGTGGTGGGAAGCCCCCGCGACGTTCATGCTGGATGTGCATGCCGATACGGAGCATGACTCCTTGTGGTTACTCGCCCTGACGGCTAAGTCAGCACTTCTGGAGGCTACCGGCCACGCCTTCGACTGTGCCGTGACCCTGGTCCGTCCGGATGAGGTCCCGTTGACCGCCGCCAACTCCAACCGTGCGGCCGGCCTTGCCGCATGGGACCAAGAGTCCGGTGAGGGGCCCGTGTCGCAGGCTCTGGGCGGGCGGTTGGCCGTCGTCGTCAACGCCGCCTCTGGAGGTACGCGCTGGCCCGCGTACCGGGAACGGTTACGGATGTCCGTTTATCGGTCAGCAGCATCAGTGCCGCTGCAACTGGCAGCCGGACACTTTGGCGCGATGACGCTCCTTGCCACAAATTGCGCCATCTTTACTACTGAAGTTCTGAGCAAAGCCATGGCCTTCGCTGAGGTGGCCGCCACGAGCTTGGTGGCAGCCGATGAAGTCAGGCAGGCATTAAGTACGGCGCATCATTTGCGTTCGGCCATAAAGGGCCGGACCTCCATCGACGTCGCCTGTGGCGTGATCATGGCAAGGAAGCGCTGCTCCTATGACGAGGCATTCGGCATCCTCGTCGAAGCCTCCAGCCACAACAACGCCTATCCCAAGGACGTGGCGGAGACCATCCTCGACGACCTCCCGGGCGGTGCTCCCGCCGTTCATTTCAAACGCTGAACCGGTAGGGTCAGGCAGCACCCACCAGGCCCGCAAAGAGCGACGGGTGGACAATCATGTTGCCGGGATGGGCGTGCCGCAGGGTATCCAGCATGACTCCCAACCCGCCGTCTTTCGGGAGGAACCCGCAAATACCCATCCGGGCAGCCTCGCCCAAGGCTTCCTGTGACGGGTTGCCGGTGAGCATGATGACCCGCGCCCCAGGTGCTTCCGAGAGGATTTGTCCGGCGGCTTCGAGGCCCGACCCGTCCGTGAGATGAAGGTCCATAAGCACGACGTCGGGACGCAGCTCGCGGAACATGGTCACCGCGGACTCCACCGACTTCGCCGCCCCCACACTTTTCAGGTCCGGTTCCCGGTCCAGCGCTCCAGCCAGCAGGTCCGAAAAGGTGGTGTGGTCATCAACGATCAGAATTCGCACCCGTTCGGTTTCCTGCTTTGTCACCGCCGGAGCAATGGCGCCGGCCCCGCTGACCACGTGGATGGGGCTTCGGGTCTCCGCTGGCCCGAGCGCGGCTGCCGTGCTGGTCAGGAGCCGGGCGTGCGCCTCCTTCAGCGCCGGACTGGGCGCGCAGCCCAATTCCTCATCCAACACCTTGCGGCAACGGTCATACGCCCGCAGCGCCTCTGTTTTCTCGCCGTTGCGTTCCAGCCCCAGAATCAGGGCCGTCCAGGCCCGCTCATTCAGGGGGTCTTCCTTTGCCGCCGCGCCGCCCCACGTTATCGCTTTGGCCACGTCCCCCACGGCCAGCGCAGTCTCAGCCGCCTGGACCCGGACCATGCTGACCCGGGCTGCATGCAGGGCCCGTTCCTCCTCAGCCCAGGCCGGCAGCAGCTCATCCCCCAGCAGCGGGGCCGAAGCGATCTCGAGTGCTTCGGTGAGCAGTGCCAGCGCTGCCGGCGCATCGGCCTGGCTGGCCTGCTTGGTCAGTGTGTCGAACCGGTTCAGGTCCAGGTCCACCAACGACCGGTCAATCGCATAACCGCCGGTGACCGTCCGCAGCGGCCCGCCCCGGCCTGACCCCGGCTGCAAATGCCGCCGCAGGACACTGACATAGCTTTCCAAGGTGGGCAACGCCACCGACGGATGATTGTCACCCCACAGCAGGTCCATGATGCGGGTCTTGGACACCGCCGAGCCGAAGTTCAACAACAGGATCTCCAGCACCTGCCGGGGCTTGGGCCCGCCAAGGTCATTCGCGCCCAGCTCGGTGTTTCCCCGCCGAATGGTCAACGGACCAAAAACCGAAATCGTAAGTACCGGCGCCTGCTGTGATGCGGGAACAAGTTCCGGGCCGCCGCTCTTCTTCGCCATCTCCAAAATAGTCATTCTGTGCCCCCCAAGTAATTGAGTACTGCTGGTTTCCATTGAATTGGCGGAAAAAAGTGCGAACAACAGTGGTCACTACTCGCTTCCACACCGGCTATTTCCGTCCGGCTACTTAGTACTTGGGAGCAGATACTCAGAGGCCCTGCGGGTGCAAGCTGGCTGTACTCGGGTAAAACCAGCGAGGCATGAGGCGTTTGTGCTGGTGAAACGCGAATGGCCACGGATCCGTCTCAAACGATTGGACAAACCTAGGTAGCTCCGCGCGAAGGCAAAATCACGAGCGTTCTGCCGCAGCACGGAATCCCCCTATTTTCAGGATGAAGCGGAGGAAAGGCTTCTCCTGGACCCTGTATGGTCCACGCCGCCGGCTGGACAGGTGGCATGGGATTGGTCCATTCTGGGTGGTAGGCGTCACACTTTTGTGGGGGCGTTTCCCTTGTGGCCGAGTGCAGGGCCTTGAGGAGTACCGCTAGAGCCTGCTGGCGGACAGATGCACACCGGGGAAAGAGAGCCGACATGGCCACCTCGCATTTCACAATGTTCCTTGCAGAAGCCACCGTCCCTGAATTTGACACGGACTGCCCCCTGACCGCCGACTGCCTTTACGGCCTGTACGTCAGCTGGTGTGTGCTGCAGGGGATAGACGCAAAACCGGACGTCACTTTCCGAGCAGCAATGCACTGCCGGGACGTCGACGTTCATGACAGCCGGCTTCGAATGGTAGGCCCGGCGGCCGCGGACTATATCCTCTCCAGCTACCCCACCGCGGCTTGATCATGTCCATACATCCGGCGGACCCGGTTGAAGAAACAGCCATGAAGGATTCCCTTCCACAGGCCTATGAACTGGCCGGAGTAGCAGGGAGGATGCTTTCCGGCCTCCTCACCGAGGACGACGCCTCAAAGGCGGTGCAGTCCCTGGCGTACGTTTTGAAGGACTTGATCCCGAACTCGGCAGGAGCCGGGGCGTCAATCATTCACCCCCGCGGCCGTAGCGAAAGCACCGGTGCCACCGATACGGTCGTGCTCGGAGCGGACAAACTGCAGTACAGGTTCGGCGAGGGACCGTGCCTCAGCGCTTGGGCGGAACAGCGCCCCATCATCATCCAGGACATCCGGGAAGAAATTCGCTGGCCTACCTGGACGGCGGCGGTGGCGGATCTTCCGCTTCGTTCTGTTCTCAGCGCACCGCTGACCACTGGGCGAAGAAAAATTGGTGCCCTGAAGGTCTACTCCCCCCTCCCGCTGTCATTTGATGACAACTCGGTCTTCCTGATCGAGCGGCTCGCCAGCCCGGTCGCGGTCCTGCTGCGCCACATGCGGGACCGGGAAGCTGCACAACGGATGAGTGACGAACTGGCGGAGGCCCTGGCCAACAGGGACATGATTGCAAAAGTGCAAGGGATCCTGATTGAGCGCATGAATTTGAGCTCACAGGAGGCTTTGGAGGTACTGTTGGCCCGCTCTCGCGGAGAGAGCACACCACTCCATGATGTAGCACGGGATATTCTCCAAGAGGCCACCCGAGAGTAGGGGTAGCAGCGGAGCCTCGCTACCCAGGCCGGCTCCCAGAAGCCCTCACGGCATGGTTCGGCCCCCGGCGGTAAGACCGCCGGGGGCTTTCGGACCTGTTACCGGGTATCCATCCGGCGGGTGGCCGTTCCGCCGCGGCTGGACACGGCCCTGACGGATGTGACCTGCTGGCGCGGGCCGGGTTTAGCTGACAGGGACCAGCTGCCCAGGGAATTGATGGGGACGGTTCCCAGCAGGGTTTCGGCGCGTCCGGGCGTGACGTCGTAGACCTTCACCGAGGCTGAACCGGCGGGGACCGCCCCGTCGATCCTGGAGGTTCCCGCAACGTCCATGTCCTTGTTAAGGCGGTGCCGCGCGGTGGTGATGGTGAGGACGTCACTCGTTGCCGTCGGGGTTGCTGTCGCCGTCGGCTCCGCGGGGGCAGGGGAAGCCGTCTCCGTTGGCTCGGCAGTCGCGGTTGCGCTGGCAGTCGGTTCCGGCGTTTCCGGTGTCGGCTCATCCGTAGGTTCGTCCCCCGGTTCCTCCACCGGTGCAGTCTGGTTGATTGGGTGCGGCTTCGAGGCCTCGATGGGGTGGTTGGGGTCGGGGTCGTTCGGGTCGATGCCCACGCTGAACTGGGCCATCATGTCGTGGTCCTCATGCGGGAGGTTGTGGCAGTGAATCATGTACCTGCCGCGGTGGTGCTCAAACTTCATGAGCAGCCGGACCGTCTCGCCCTCGCCCACGTACACAACGTCCTTGGGCCCGCGTTCGTAGGCAAAGGGCGGACGTCCGTTGCGGCTGAGGATCTGGAAGTCCACCAGGTGGATGTGGACGGGATGGAACCATCCGCCGGAGCTGTTTTCGATGGTCCAGATTTCCACGTCGTCCAGGTCCGGGTCGGCCAGTACCTTCTTGTAACCGCTTTCCACCACCTCGTCCCATGTCATGCCGCCGATGGTCCAGATGTCGTTGTCCCGCTTCACGCGCATGTGCCTGCTTTTCACGGACTGGGAAGGGGTCAGGCTCATGGGCGTGCTGGGGGTGAGCAGTGTGGGCATGACCTTGGCGGCCGGACCGGAGGTGTCCACCGGTTCGTCGGTTACATCAAAGGCCATGACCTTGCCCGTGAAGTCGTAGTCCACGTTGTTGTCGTTGGACAGGTTGCGCAGTTCCACGCGCTTTCCGGCCGGGTACTTGGAAAAGTCGATGAGGACCTCGTAGCGCTCCCCGCCGCTGTGCCGCCATGACGACACCTGCTGGGCGGTGGGCATCAGGCCGCCGTCGGTGGCCACCATCGTCACCGGATCCCCCGTGCTCAGGGAGAAACGGTAGGAACGTGCAATCGAGGCATTGAGGATGCGGAAGCGGTAAATCCGCCGCTGGACCTTCATCACCGGCCATGGTGCCCCGTTGACAAGGACGACGTCGCCCCAGAGGCCGGAGTGGGTGTTGTCGTCGTAGGCCAGTTGTCCGTCGGCCGCGAACATGGCGTCGGATACCGTCAGCGGCACATCGAACTTGCCCTGGGGAAGCAGGCTGCGTTCCACGTCGTCATGCATGTGGTACTGGCCTGCGAGCCCCGAGTAGACACTTTGCGCCGTGTTGTGGACCGCGTGGTCGTGGTACCAAAGGGTCCGTGCCGGCTGAAAGTTGGGATACTCGTAGTCTTTGCAGAAGCCAAGCCCGGTCAGGTCGTTGGCGTACCCGTCGAACTGCGGCAGCGACGCCGAACCGTGCAGATGGGTGGACGTATCCAGCCGGTACCCCCACTGCGGATGGAACAGCGGCAGAATGTTGTCCATCATCAAGGTAATTCGTTCGCCCTGGTTCACCTTGATGGTGGGGCCCGGGAACGTCCCGTTGTAGCCAAGGATGGGTGTGCTCAAGCCTGGAACAATATTGGCCGAACCGAGCTTCTGCTCAATGCGGTAGTGATGCCGCTTATGGCCGTCCGGGTCCAGCGTGGTGCGCGTCGGCGCAAGCACCGTGGGCACCTCGAGGGTCCGCTGGAAGGGCCTGGGCATGTTGCTGGGGGCCAGCCGGCTAGCCGACTTCGCATCCACCGACGTCAACGGCACCGCCAGACCAAAGGCGCCGATGATTCCAACTCCACCTATTTGCAATGCCTGCCGGCGTGTAATTGACATGGCAAAAGACTGGAATAACCACCCTGAGAAAACATTGGGGAAATCTGGTCCTCTGCCCAAGCGCACCTCCCCGAAAGCCCTTGAAAGCGTTTGCCGCTGCGGCGTACTGTGCACGAAAAGCCTGCGGCCCATGGGATGAGGAAGAACGCGAATGAACCTGCTGAGCCAGATCTTCGCCGGCGGAACCGCTCTAGCCCTGATTTCCGTCGGCATGCTGGAGATCCTCTTCCACGGCGACCGCCGCTTCTACCGGATCTTCCTGATCAAACCTGAGGATGTTCCGGCCGTGCGCATGTGGGCGATGAACGTTGGCGCCTACAACATCACCTTTGGTGTGGGCATTGCCGCAGGCCTGTGGATGGTGAACACCGGGAACGCCGCCGGCGGGACAGCGATTGTGCTCTTCTGCTGCGCGAGCCACGTCTTCCTGGGCTTCTGGTTGTGGGTCACCGAAAAACGGCTGCTGACCAGTGCCATCGGACAGGCTCTGTTTCCCGGCCTGGCAGTGCTCTTCTACGTTTTCTTCCGGTAAGGACCCGCAAAAGCGGCTTTGGCTCCGGGGCGCCGGCAAAGGGAAAGCCCCTCCTAGGAGGGGCTTTCAACGTAGTGGTCATTTGTCTTCTGGTAACGGTCAGCGGTGATGCACTCCCCCTTCCCGGACGCCCCTCAGCGCCCATCCGGACTATGACAAGAACTGACTGTAATAACCCGGGCCCCCTACGTAAAGTGCTTCGGCAAAGGAAATTCGCTGGAGATTATTCGCGCAGGTGGAGGACGCTGCAGAGGACAGGCAGCGGGCAAGCAGGCACCCTACGTCCCCCGCCCGACGGACACCAGTTCACGCTCCGGCGCGTCCGCAGGAGCTGGACGGACGACGGCGGGCTCCAGCCTTTCGTTGGCCCAGCGGCGGAGCGGCCGCTCCACCAGGCGGAAGGACGCGCAGGCCAGCAGCACGGTGAGGACGGCCGCCAGCGCGATGCGCACAGGCAGCTCCGGGATCAAGGGCATCAGCAGCAGGTAGACGGGGATGTGCCAGAGGTACATGGCGTAGGAGAGGTCCCGCCCGGGGCCCGCAAGCCAGGGGTGGCTGAGGAACCGTACCATGAAGCCGGCCGGCTGCAGGACCAGCGATCCGATCAACATTGCCGCCAGCAGGGACAGCACCGTGGGGCCAGCCGTCCAGAAAACACTGAACCACAGGCCGGGAGTGTCCGGTTCCTTCAGCAGGAACACCGCAGCCACCAGGATGCCGGCTGCGAGCGGGGCGCCCCACCGCGCAACCGCCTGCAGGGAGCCATGGAGTGTTGATCCCCGGCGGACGCAGGTGAACAGCAGGGCCAGCGCGCAGCCGATCAGCAGCTCATCGGCCCGGGTGTCCGGCCCGTTGTAGAGTCGGCCCAGCGGCGCGCCGAGGGCAACCAGCACGAACCGTTCCAGCAAAAAGGCGCCGGCCAGCCCGGCCGTTATCCACGTGACAGCGCGCAGGTTCCAGAACCGGAGCATCAGCAGGAGCAGCGGCGGCCACACCAGGTAGAACTGCTCCTCCACGGCGAGGGTCCAGGTGGGGCCTAGGGTTTCCCCGGTGATGGAGTTGCCGAACACGCCGAAGTGCGCCAGGTTCATGACGTACCCGGCCGCCGGCAGGACGAAGCCTTCCTGGCCGCCCCACCCCGACGCGGGAAAGAGCAGCCCCACCGCGAGGATCACAGCGCACAGCGCCAGCAGCGCGGGCCACAACCTGGCCAGCCGCTTGGCATAGAAAACACCAAGGCGCAGCCGCCCGGTGGCGAGGCGTTCCTTCAAAATCAGCAGGGTGATCACAAACCCGCTCAGCGTGAAAAAGACGTCCACGCCAATGAACCCGCCGGGAATGAGTTCCGTTGCCGTGTGGAACAAAAAGACCCCCGCCACGGCGATGGTGCGGAGCCCGTCCAGGGCATGCTGGCGTCCGGATACGAGCCCCGTTTCGGGAGTTGCCGCGCGTTCGTTGACTGATGAAATTCCGCTGCTTGACCTAAAAACCACTAAGTAAGCATATATAACGTTCCGGTAACTGCGCTTGGTGAAGGCTGGGTGGAACCTTCACGGGGAGGCGTACGACGGCGGCCCGCGGCCGACGTCGTACGCTTTCCTCCCAGGACCCTACGCTGCGTCCGGAGGATTCTTGATGGCCGAGGGACCACCGCGGGAAAGGCCAATAGTGCCGGACCCACCAACCGCCCCCAGTCCCACAGCTGCCCCGCTGCATGCTTCACAACGTCCCACAAACTGATGCGGGCAATCGAAATCCTGCCCATCCGGGGCCGGTAGTACGACGTGCATCAGCTTGGACTATCGCATCAGGGCGTAAGCGGTGACCAGTGCGGCAATCATCAGGACGACGACGCCCAAAACAGCGAGTGGCTGGCCGTTTCCCTTGGCAGGTCCTGGCCCTCGCCGGCGACCGTGCCTGCGCTCAATTACATTTGCCATGCGTCGAGTCTATGCAGCCTCTGGCGCCGGCACCCGCGCATCGCGTACCTGTCTTTGAAAGGCCAACTACTTGAATAAAGGCGTACGACGGCGGCGCGCCGGTGACTCCTACGATGCCCGGGTGACCAGGATTTCCCACTCCTCGTACATCCGTTCGTACGCACGGGAGTTACTGGTACAGATGCCCAGCAAATGGGAGTCGCCCAAGGCACTTCTGATGGTGGAAGTCCAGACAAAAACGATAGCTCCATTTTGGTTCTCGTAGCACGAAAGGGCCCGGACTCCATTGCTCGTGCTGATGTCGTAAATGAGGCTGGATGGAACAGCACTGCAATCCGCCCCGGGAAGGCTGGCCGGGACGATGGAGGCGTAGGAGGCCTCCAACTCCGCTACAGATTCGTATTCCACATAGGTCAGGGAATCGAAATTCACCGGCGAGCATTCCACTTCAAGTACGGCACCTTGGCCGAATGCCGCTTCCACAATGACTTGTCGGCAGGGCTCGACTTCGTCAGGGATTGCGGTGAGAAGGAGGTACAAAGGCAAACGGTTTGAGGTCGTGGGGCTGGCTTCGGGTACCGGAAATGTCGGGCTGGGTTCGGGTACCGGAAATGTCGGGCCGGGTTCAGGTTCCGGCGATGGGGATGACGATGGAGCCGGCTCAATCGCTGCCAGGATTTCTGAACGCCACTGTGCCATTCCCAGTCCAGTCAGGACCAGCACCAACGCCGTGATCAGGGCGGCCACGGCCGTCAATGCGGCGACGCTGGTTTTGTAGCCTGTCCGGTGGGTCGAGCTTTCATTGAAGGCAGTCAGACGCCCTCGCGCGGGTTCGTCCAGTGAGTCCAGATATGCCTTGGTTTCCTCTGGGAAATTTGCTGCCATGAAAGCCATGAGGTTCAGGTAGCGGTTCGTCAGGTGGGGCGTCGTTGAGTTCATTTGCTCCAGCCGCGGTAGCCAGCGCTTCCGCACAACGGCGGCCTGGTTCACCACACCTTCAGACAACACGCTGGAACCGAGCTCCTTGCCCACCATGAGTCGGTTCAGCATGGCTACGGCAGCCGGAAGACTACCGCAGCAGGCGGCACCGATCTGGTCCCCTGTGTAGACAGTGGCCCTGAAATAGGGGGCAAGGAATATGTTGAGGATCTTCAGCTTTGTTTCGAACTCGAGCAACACGCTCAGCAGGATGAACTGTTGGTGCCGTGCCTTCAAGGCACCGAATTCTGAGCCAAGGAGAAATTTCAACTGCGGCAGATTTGCCTCAGTTTGCAGGTCACTCACGGTAGTGGATTTGAGTATAAGGATGCGGGTTCCCATAAACGTGGCCAGCATGACCGGTTTTTCGGCGGCCTCGGAGACATAAACATCCACCCGCCGGCTGTATCCCACATGATCCCGCACCGTATCCACCACGCCCTGCAGCTCGGGAAGGGACTCGTGCGAGACGAGAAGGGAGTTACCGAGCAGATGTGCGCGTCCAGTCACAAGGAACAACCAGAGAGTCGCAACAGCCACGGCCAGTAACAGGGCAGCGAGACCCAGAAGCTCTAAGGGACCGGTGGCAAGCACAATGACGATGAACATCACCATCACGCCCGGGGCTACAACGGCCGTAGCCGCGGCCAGGACCAGTCTGCTGTACTCGGCAGGATGCCGGAGGGCGTTGACGTCCAAAGGCGGGCCAGCGCGATGCTCAGATTGCTGTTCCGGCTCAGGCAGACGCCCGGTAGGTGCCGAACGCCCCGCCATGCTCAAGGCTTCGTCTTGTGCCACTCTCCTGCCTCCTGCCACTCCGCAGCTGCGTTACTGGGCGTAGGGGCTAAACAACGGGCACGACGGCGGAACCGGCCGCCGTCGGACGCGTTGCCTTCCGATCGGTCCGCTACGCGCCCATCGTGTCGTCCATGTCGGCCAGCGGCCGGGCAGCGTCACGGAGTGCCTTGAGCGCTTCCTCATAGCCGTACTCCGATCCGACCCTGAGGCTGCCAACGGTCGTCAGGGGCAGCAGCAGGTCCTCTTCGCCGCCCTCGTGGCTGATCCACACTGCTTCGAAGTTCAGCGCGGGGACACGCAACAGCCGCAGTTCGGTGTCCTTGGCGGAATTCTCAGCCAACGGAAGGGCGGCCTCCACGGCTCGGCTGAAGGGTTCCAGATGGGACGCCGCGGCGGACATTTGGCGGACGTTTCCTTCCTCGCCCTCGTCGACGTCGAAGAACGCCGTCGCGTTGCCGTCGGTGGATTCATACACCCGCAGGCCCACGACTTCAGGCCCGCCCTCGGCACGTTCTCCCAGAAGCCGGTCCAGGCCCAGGCTGTAGACGCGGTGGGCCATGCCGATCTGGACAGAGTCGTCGTCGGCCCTACGCTGCTCGGCATGCTGGGGGTCCGCGAACTGCTTCACATGCAGCATCTGCCGCGATTCCCAGATCTTCCTGAGGACCGGATCGGGCAGCGGAACATGGCGCCACGGCAACTTAAAGTAGCTCTTCGTGTAGTACGTGTGCGTCCATGTGCCGCTCCCTTGGTAGTTGCTGGAGAAGTCGCTGAGCCTGAGGTGGCTCTTACCGTAGATCGGATCGTCGATATCAAGATACTGCTGGCCGAAGATCCTGGCATAGCCGTAGATCACCATGAAGTGGCCGCCGCCCCCGCTCCAGCCCACCCGCGCACCCAGCGGACGCCCGGCGTCGATCTCGGCACGGATCTGCGCGAAGGTCACCGGTCCGGTGATGCTCACGTAGTTCCTGGTCCGGGTGAGGGCGCGATCCAGATACCAGGGAACGTTGCATGCTGCCGGCACGGGGGAATTGCAGGCATCCGTGCGGTTCAGTTCGGCGTTGCACACCTTGCATTGCGTCCAATGGCTGAACCACCAGTAGTAGTGCGAAACGCTGGTGGACGCCGCCGCCCAGCACCAGTTGGACTGGGTCTGGGCCTGCATGGTGAAGGACAGCTGCTTGGAAACGAAATGACTGCCAAGAATTTCGCCGTCCCAGAGCAGCGATTTATACGGGCTGCTAGTGGCGCGGATAACCTCGTCAAGGCTCATGGCCTGTCCCTTCCTGACGGATACAAGAGTGCCTACAGAATCCGCCCGGCGGCGTTACTGCTGCGTTATCGGCTCCACAATTAGGGGCGTGCCGCCATTGTGAAGCACATGGGCAGGCGTTACGATGCTGGCGGGGAGAGGTCCTGGTCTGCATGACGAGCACTGAAGGATTCTCCAATGACCGACTTCTTCACCATGCAGCCCGGCGAGACCGCTGCTCCCCTGCCGCCCGGCCCCGTACTGTGCACCGGGTCCGCGTCCATGCGGCGCATCCACCGCTTTTTCCTGTGGGCGTACGACGAGGCGCCCGGCCTGGTCCGCTCCGTCAGTGCCGGCGACACCGGCCGCGCCGCGTACGTGGGGGAAGTGCTGGGCAACTTCGACAAGGTCCTCCATGTGCACCACGAGGGCGAGGACCTGCTCATGTACCCGCAGCTGGAGCAGCGGGCCCCGGCCTGCGCGCTGCACATAGGGCAGATGCTCGAGCAGCACCGGCAGGTCACCCAACGGCTGGAGCACATCGAGCCCAACCGCCTGCGCTGGATGGAGACCGCAGACCTCGAAGCCGGCTCGGACCTCGCCGCACGCTACGAGGACCTCTCGGCGGTCTTAAAGGTGCACCTGCGGCGCGAGGTCACGGAGGTGATGCCCGTGGCGGACAGGGTGATGACCGAGGAGGAGAACAAGAACATCGGGCAGCACGGGATCAAACAGTTCGACAAGAAGTTCATGGTCGCCTACCTGGGGATGGTGCTGGCCACGAACCCGCCCGCGGACCGGAGGGAACTGTTCAACGAGATCCCCGCACCGGTCCGCCTCGCCTACAAACTCGTGGGGCGCGGCATGTACCGGAGACAGTACACCATGCTTTTTCCGGGGCGCCCCATTCCCGAGACGCTCTAACCAGCCCCGGTGGCTTGGCCTGTGGAAGCGCGGACGACGGCGGTACGTGCCGTCGTCGTTCGGGTGGCTCTTGCCGTTGTCATCGCCTTGGGCCTGGGCGCTGCTGCCCTGGCGGGCAGCAAGGATCCGCCCGCCGCCACTGCGCAGATAGGTGCTGACCGGTTCCAGGCCGCGGACCAGTACCTGCAGGAACAGATGGAGCAGCTGGGCCTGCCGGGGGTGCAGCTCGCGGTGGTGGAGGGTGACCGGCTCGTCCACCTCTCCGCATTCGGCGTGGCGGACGCCTCAGGCCGTGCCATGACCCCGCAGACGCCGGTGCTGCTTGCCTCCACTTGCAAGGCGCTGACCGCCGTCGCCGTGATGCAGCAGGTGGACGCCGGCCGGCTGGACCTGGACACCCCGGTGAAGCACTACCTTCCGTGGTTCCGCACGGCGGACGAGTCAAAGTCTGCAAAAATCACGGTGGCCCACCTGTTGAACCACACCGCGGGCTTTTCGGAACGGGACGGCCGCGCGTACCAGGCCGCGGATGACCGCAGCCCCCAGGCCTTGGAGCAAGGTGTCAGGGATCTGTCGGACGCGGTCCTCGTCGCTGAGCCGGGAAGCACCTTCACTTACTCCAACCTCAATTACGACATCCTGGGACTGCTGGTGCAGACGGTCTCCGGTGAAAGCTTTGATCAGTACATGAAGCTGTATGTTTTTGCACCCCTGCAGATGGCTGACAGCCATGTCTCTGCGGATTACGCTGCAGCCAACGGGGCAGCCCACGGTTACTACCAGTGGTTCAGCTCCGTGTGGCGTCCGGCTGACATGCCGGTCCCCGCAATGGGCGCGCCCTCGTCCACCATGTACTCCTCGGCTGAGGATCTGAGCCGCCTGCTCATCGCAGAACTGTCCGGCGGGCAATATGCCGGAAGGGCCATCGTGTCCCCCGAATCCGCCGCGGCGCTCCTGAAACCGACGGTCACGGTGGACGGCTTCAGCTCGTACGCGATGGCATGGTTCGCCCGGCCGCTGTGGGAGAGCCTGGACCCGGCGGCGCCCAAGGAGCAGTGGTACGGCCTGCCCCTGGTGCTGGAGCACCCTGGTTCGTGGTCCAATACGCAGTCGTTCCTGGCCATGGTTCCCGGCGAGCGCCTGGGCGTTGTGTTGCTGGTGAACGGGGCCAGCCAGTCCACCGCTTCCCTGGCCCGTGCCATGGACAGCAACGTCCTGCGGATCCTTCACGGCAAGGCTCCCGTGCCGGCGGAAATCCGGGAGGAGCCGCTTCAGCAATACGGCTGGGCGGTGGCGCTGCTGGCCCTCCTCGCGGAACTTGTGTCGCTGGTTGTCCTGGGCCGCGTGCTGTACCGGTGGGCACGGAACGGACGGCCGGTTTCGGGACGCCGGCTCGCCGCCGTCGGGGTTCTGCCGCTGCTGCTGGACGCAGCCATCCTCTGGCTGGGGTTGGTCTACATCCCAAGCCATTTCGACGCCGACCTGCCGGTCATTGTTCGCACAGTCCCGGACGCCGGGCTCTTTATTGTGCCCGCCCTGGTGTTGACGGCGGCATGGGCTGCCGTGCGGACTGCCTTGGCGGCATGGCTGTGGTTCCGTTTGCGGGCAGCAGCGCCAGGACCGTCCCCCACAGGACCATTGCCACACCCCACATCGGACCTTCCATAGCGCCGGCCCGGTCGGGGTAGGCCAGCATGGCCACTCCTATATACACGGCTGACAGGCTGATGCTCACCCGGGCAAGCGGCCGGGCCGGACCCCACCAGCCCATGATCAGGGCAGCGACCATCATGGTGATGCCGGCGGCGCCCTGGACCGGCCAATGCTCTATGCCCCAGGTGTCGTGTCCTGCATTGGGTTGGAGCCTCGACATCTGAAGGGCGTGAATCGAGTACGGCAGCCAGAGCGGCACTCCAACTACCGCCATCAGGAGGTGCTGCCAGCCCGGCCGCAGGGAACGGCTGGCAGGCGTGGTCTCTTTCCGCGCAGAATATAGGAGTCCGAGGGCAGGGACGGCGACGATCAGAGCCAACGGCAGCGGGCGGCTGTCAGCGCCGAGCATGGCGGACAGTACGAGCGCCATGCCCGCCACAACCAGAAGGACTGTTCCGGGCCAGGGGTCACGCGGGTTCAGCGCGATGCTGGCATAAGAGCCTGCCACGATAAACGTCATCAGGCTCCCCCAACTGGCTTCCAACGAGACGGCCCAGACATAGCGCTGGTCCACCCAGCCCAGGAGGGTCATGAGATCGGCGATGCCGAAGAGCCCGACGGCGGACACCGCCACCATGAGCCAGGCCACCACACGGACGAACTGCAGCCGGTCGGGCAGGGACTGCTTTTGATCCAAGGCTTGGGCGTCATCCATGGCTCGTCCTCCGGTGGCTGCAATTGTCACCACTATCGCACCTTGGTCGTGAGCAGAGCCGGTGGTTGACCCGGGAGTCCATGGTTGAGCCCGCAGTCGCTGGCGGAGCCTGTCGAAACCCCGCGCTGAAAAGATTCACAGGCGGAAGGGCGGAAAGCCGACCTCCCGCCCTGTATGGCTGATCCATTCAGGAATCGGAGCAATCCTCTACGCAAGCAAGGCGCAGACGTCCGTTACCTTTCCGGTTTCACTAAATTTTCTCGCTTCTGTCCCATCCACGTTGAGGCGAATAATCAGCCTCGGAGGCATCACCACAATAGGTAATTCCGAGAAGGTTGCGGGTAGGGCGCAAAGCACCGAATTATCCGCATGTTGCCTTACTGATAAGTAAGTTCATCTGCTGCACCGATTGAACCGCGATGACTAGGTTGCCGATATTAGCCCGCTGGTTCTCGGCTTGTGAAGTACAAATAGATAAGTAGGGGGCTGTTCGTAAAAAGTCATAGGAAACTTTCACATTCTCAAATGGAGGGCCAGACGGGCGACGACGCCAGAAGGGAACCGGCTTCCCAAGTCAGGAGCTGGAGTGCCCAGCAAGGACGCGGATTGGAGCGTGTTGTTGCGCAGGTGAAGGTAAGAGTTGTAGCTGCGTCGCCCCTGGAAGCTCCGTTGCGGGTCTTTCGAGATGGGTCTTGGCCAGCGTGCAACCGCCCAGAATCAGCAGGGGCATCACAACGAACACCACAACAGCAAGCCACGGAGGCAGGAGGCACGGGCCGGGGGTCCAGCAAGGACCGTCCGGACGTTCAGGCGTTCCCCCGCTCCTCAGGCGCATTTTGTCTCCCTCCGACGGACTCAGGGCAAACAGCAGTAGCAACGGGCCGCAACAGTCATGGTTGGCAACGGCACGAATCCTGTGTGGCGCTGCTGAATTCAGGGGATAAATCAGCGCCGACCGCACCGCAAACTGGTGCTCGTCATCGACGCACTAATTGGCCGCGTACATCATCGGGCGCGCCAGGAAAGGGAGCATTTTCTCCTTGGTCGTCTCGCTGAGTCAGCCCGCGAGCCTCGCTGCTGGGCTTCCCGCATGCATAGCTTCCTCCAGGCTGGCTGGGATTGTCGACCCCCAACACTCGAAAAGTTGAAAATTAGGGGAAATAGGTGGCATCAGGGGAAGTAAAGCGTTACACGAGTAGTGCCGGCTGAAGTCCTCTCGCGGGCAAAGCCAGGGAGCTTGCGAGGGCCAGGCTGTGTCACCACGGAGCACCACCTGCGTACTGAACACTCGTTTTTCTATACGGAAGTGTCTTTCGCAAGGTCAACGAGAGATGAAGCGAGTACCTATGGGCTTACTCTCGGTATCCAGAGGCTGTTGGCGTCGTGCGAAGGGCTTTTCCCAAGTAACCCTAAAAGTGCCATTAGAGTACTCGATACTCGTGTCCTGCCCGCGGAACGACCCGTAGCTTGGAACACACCAGCGGGCTAAGCAACGGTTCCTGGGACCTAAACAACTCTGGGAGATTCCTTCCTAAACAATGTGCTGCCATCGGATGCCTGAAATACACCAGCTGAAATCGCAGTTCGGCATAGAACGCCGCGCCAACCGCTGCGAGGGGCCCCGCAACGCGTTGCCCCGCTGCGTACATAAACAGGAACATGCGCCACCACAGCAGGCTCGGACGCCAGTTGGCGCTGGAGCGGAAGACATCCCACGGCTTATTCAACATCTCGCTCGACAGGGGAAGTACATGACTCAGCATGCAATGGGAACCCACGCCCGGACCTGTGGCACAGCCGCCACGGGGTCAACACCAAGGGGTAATGTCTGATGACGCCTATCGAAAGCGTGGCCGTGACCGCTCAAGTAACATTCGGCCGTGACGGCGCAATGTTTGAAGGCCTACTCGGCTTCGTGGCGCAGCTGAGCGTAGTGCTGTGGTGCCTGGTGGTTTTCACGGCGGTCATCCGTTTCGTCGGTATCCGGATTTATCGACGCGCCGCCCGTGCGGCTCTCGTTGAAGAAGTGGCAATGACCCCCATTCCGACGGCAAGCCGGGCGACCGGCGCAGTCACGAACGTGTCGTTGAATGAGGGACTGAGACCAGCACCGGCACCGGCCGCCGTTGCCGCGTCTGCGAAAGGGCCGCGGCCAGCGACTCGCAGCCGCCAACATGCCGAGCGCCGGTCAGCTTCGCAGCTGCCAGCGCTCACTTCCAGCCCTGCTGAGGCGTGAGGATGGACATCGCGCTCGTCATCTTTTGGCTGTTCGCCGGCGTCAGCATTCTCTATGTCGTCCACTTTGGTCTGTACTTAGTGGGCGCCAACTTCTACGACATCTGGCAGCAGCGGCGGAAGGGGCTGCGGGGGGTCCGGATGCCGGTTGAGTACGAGTCGGAGTGCGCAGCGTCTGCCGTTTGGACCACCCGTGCGATCCCCGAAGTGCCCGGGCTGGTCTCCATCGTTATCGCTGCCCATAACGAGGAAGCCGTGATCGTCCGAACGCTCGATTCCATCCGGCGAAGCACCTACCGCTCCTTTGAGGTCTTCGTTGCAGACGACGCATCCCGGGACCTCACGGGCCGCCTTGTCCGTGATTACCAGTTGCGTTACCCCGGGATGAATCTGAGCATTGTTCGGATGCGCAGGAACGTCGGCAAAGGCGCGGCGCTCAACTCGGTGCTCCGCAGGCACGCGCGGGGCCAGTACGTTATGACGCTGGACGCCGACTCGATCATCGAGCCGGACGCCCTCACGAACGCGCTGTCCTACTTTGATGACCCGTACGTCGCCGGTGTCGCCGCCAACGTGCAGATCATGGAGGAAACGACGGGACTGGGTATCCTGCAGCGGTTCGAACACATGATCGGCTACCGCTCAAAGAAGCTCTACTCGCTCGTGAACTGCGAGTTCGTCGTAGGTGGAGTCGCTTCCACCTATCGAATGCGCGTGCTGCGCAAAGTCCAGTTCTATGACACTGACACGCTGACAGAAGACATTGGCCTGAGCGCCAAAATCACCAGCCTGGGCAACCGGCGCTTCCGCATGGTCTATGGTGCTGACGTGGTCGCGAAGACCGAGGGGGTGCTCACGCTCCGCGCATTGGCCAAGCAGCGTTACCGGTGGAAGTACGGAAGCATCCAGAACCTCATCAAGTACCGCGGGATGATGCTCAATCCGAGCCGCCGGTACACAACCACGTTGACGTACTACCGAATGCCAATGGCGCTGCTAAGCGAATTTACGTTGCTCGTCTCCCCTCTGGCTTGGACGTATGCAGTCTACTGGTCGCTGGTCACGCAAAAGCCCGCCCTGATCCTCGGTGCATATGCCACCATCACCGCCTACACACTGCTGACGATTTGGATGGATGAGAACCTGGCCACGCGTGAACGCACTCGGCTCTCCATTTACGCGCCGACGGCATACTTCCTGTTCTACATCATGGACCTGGTGCAACTGACGGCGGCCCTCCGCTGCATCGCACGCTCGCGCGGATTGTTCCAGCGGCCAGAGATCAACACATGGAAGTCACCGCAGAGGGTCGGCCGCAGCGTAGTGGTGGTAGCTCGTGCCGCCTAATCGTCGGCGGGCTGTTCGTGTGCTGCTGAATCCCCTCGTCGTCATCCCGGTGGTGGCGGTCATGATCACGGCCGGGTGGCTGGCTTACACCGAGGGGACGAACAGCATCGCTCGGGCGCGGCCCGGGGCAAACCTGCTCCCAGCGCTACTCTCGACTACGGCCAGCTCCGCGCCGAGTTCGGTCCCTTCGGCTCAGGCTAGTGCTGTGGGCGGCTGGAACGCCCGCTCAACCGGAGAGGCGCAGACCTCGCTGGAACTCGTCGACGGACAGCTGAGCGATGATGCGTTGAAACTCCACGTCATCGGGTACTCCTCAGGCGATGTGACGCTGACGAGCCCACGTGTGGGGCTCAAGCCGCACGAGACCTACCTTTTCAAGGCTTTTACGAGCAGCGACACGGAGTTTACGATGCTGTCCCGCCAGCACCACGCGGACGGCAGCACGACGCTGCAACAGTTGCCAAACCCTCTTGAGCGGCCCGGAGATGCCGCATTCACGGTGAGCGACGCGTTCAACAGCGGAGACACGATCACCGCAGTGGAGTACGTCTTCCGGTTTGCATCCGCAGGCACGTTCCAGGTCGAGGGCGCGTACTTGGAGGCAGCGGACGATGTCCGGCTGCCATCGCCTTCCACGGCAGGCCCCAACTTAGTACCGAACCCGGAGTTCAACGGGTTGCAGCCGAGTCCCCCAAGCTCGTGGTCCCCGTACTCCTATGGACCGTTGGCCGCGGAGTCCGGGCTGGGTGAGGACAAGGACGGGCGCTTCCTCTGGACCCGCATAACGGGCTACCAGAGCGGAGAGGCAAAGTGGCAGTACCAGCCTGTCCCGGTCACCCCAGACCAGTACTTCGAATTCGGCGCGGACTACCAGTCCCAGCGCGAAGTTGACGTGGTTGCGGAGTTCGAACTTACGGACGGTGGGCGGGTAATCCGGAACCTTGCGACAGTGCCGCCGGCGGGAGAGTGGACGACTGTCAAGGAAGCATTCCAAGTCCCTGCCAAGGCAAAGACGGCGATGGTGACCCTAGTGTCGCACGGGGACGGTACCACTAACGTCCGCGCCTATTCGCTGATCGATGTCACCAAACCAGGTGCCCCTCGCTGGAACCAGCCCCTGGTCTCAATTACATTCGACGACGGCTGGCAGTCTGTGTATGAGCGTGCCCTGCCCCTACTGGACAAGCACGGCTTCCGGTCTACCCAGTATGTGAATGCCAGCTCGATCGAGACGCCGAACTTCATGACCGCCGCCGAGGTGCAACAGTTGCACCAGTCAGGCCACGAGATTGCCGCACACAGCTACGAACACGTCGATCTCACCTCGATCGATACAGACCGGTTGGAAGAGGAGATGCGGAAAAGCGAGGAAGCGCTGGCGGCGGCCGGCCTCGGCACGGACAATCTGGCGCCGCCTTTCGGTCGGTCTGACCCGCAGGTCGACTGGTACGCGGGCAAGTACTTCGACATAGTGCGCGGTACAGAGCAGGGCATCAATACCCGGCAGAACCTCGAACCGCACGATCTGAAAGTCTTCTATGTGACCGACGAGACTACGTCGGAAAACCTGTCCGAAGCACTCACCGAAACTGCAGGAATGAACGGCTGGCTCATCCTCGTTTACCACCAAATCGCCACCCCAGAGTCAACTGGCACTCAGAAGAGCACTATCGCGGCGGACCGCAGCACCATCACTAGCGATGCCCTCGCCACCCAGTTGCAGCTCATCGACGAAAGCGGCATCGAAGTCCAGACCGTTGCGCAGGCGTTCGAACGGTTGCAGGGTCCCTAACCACCATTCGGCAGTGTTACTCGGCGCCGCCGAGCATCCATAAGAAGGGACAGAACGCATGACCAGTACCAGATCCAGCTTTGGGCGGTGGCGCGCCAAGCTCGTGACGATCGGGGTGGCGGTCGTAGCCCTGGCTGCAACGCTATTGACGCCGGGAGTGGCCAACGGGGCAGTTGACAACCCGGCACCGACCCCGCTGGTGTCCTTCACCTTCGATGATGGAGCGCTCAGCTCGCTGACGCAGGCCGCTCCCACGCTGCAGAAGTATGGGCTCACCGGAACGAACTATGTCACTACCGACTGTGTCGGCATGACCACGGTGCCGAATACCTGCCGTGCCGACACGGACGTGCCTTACATGAATTGGGACCAGATCCTGCAGCTGCAGAACACCTATGGGTGGGAAATAGGGTCGCACAGCGTAACTCACCGGTGCCTGGTGAGCGTCGGTGATGACTGCCAAGCGGCAAAATTGACGTCCGCGCAGGTTGACGAGGAACTGGCGAACAGCAAGTCCGCCCTTGCGACGCGAGGAATCAACGCGACCGCGTTCGCTCCACCCTACGGCGACTACGACATGCCGACAGTGGCCCAGGTGGCCAAATACTACAGCTCGATGCGTGGCTTCGCCGACACAGGCAACAACATCTGGCCGCTCGGGGACTACCTGCTCCGCAACGTCCCGGTCCAGGAAGTGACCACTCCGGTCGCCGCCCTGAGGGCCAAGGTGGACGAGGCCATTGCCAACAAGACCTGGGTCGTGTTCACCTTTCACGACATCAGGCCTAATCCCAGCCAAAACCCCGATGACTACCAGTACGGTACCGCCGAACTCGACCAACTGGCTGCGTACGTGCAGACCAGGGTGGCGGCAGGCCAGATCAAGAACGTCAACGTCAGCAAGGGCCTGGTGACCGGCAACCCCAACTTGATGCCGAACCCCTCATTCAGCAACGGCCTCGGGGACGGCTGGCGCACAGACGCTCCGTCGACAATCACTGCTGACGCGGCAAACAACGGCAGCTACCCGGACGCCGTCAGGGCGGTAAAGCTAGTGTCCGGCACGGGGCCGGGGCACTTGTTCTCTCCGCGGGTCCCGGTGAGCCCGGGAACCAACTACCTATACAAGGCCTATCTCAACGTAGCTGCTATTACGAGCGGTGAGGTGGCCTTCTATGTCGACGAGTACAACGCGGCCGGAACATGGGTTTCGGGCCAGTACCGGAAGCGGGAAAACTCGCGCTGGGTGGAGGCTCTCAACTTCACATACACCCCGAGTTCGACCAATGTGGCCACGGCGAGCCTGCAGGTCATAGTGGCAGGAACCGGTATCACCGCGTTCCTCGACAACGTGCAGTTAATGGCACTGTCCGGAAGCACCCCGCCGCCGACGGCAACCAACCCCGTCGCCAATGGCGCCTTCGACGCCGGCATCAGTGCCGGCTGGAGGACCGACGCCACCGCCAACGTCCTTGCGGACAACGCCAGCAATGGCGCCCCGGCCAACCCGGTGAACTCGGTGAAGATGCAAGCAGGTACAGGGGTCATCCACCTGTTCTCGCCGCAGGTCAACGTGGCGCCGGGCACTTACAAGATCGCTGCGTACCTCAACATTAGGAGCCGAACAGCGGGTGAAGTGGGCTGGTATATCGACGAGTACGATGCCGCAGGGAACTGGATTTCCGGGCAGTGGAAGCTCGCAAGCACGACGACCGGCGTCTCCAACGTCGAGCTCACGTACTCGCCGAGCACAACCAACGTCGCAAAGGCCAGCGTACAAATGTATGTGACAGGCAACTCCGGGGTTCTGGCATACGTGGACGACGTCCGCTGGACCAGGTCGTAGCGACGAGGACGAGAACGCAGGATGGGAGGTAGTGGATGGCCGGGCGCCCGCGCGTACTGATCGTGCTGGCGTCCGGCCTTCTGCTCGCCGTCACAGGCTGCACGCCAAATGAGCCGAAACCGGAGCCAGACGTGATCGTGAACCTGCTCCAGGAGGACTGGCAGCATACTCCGGGGGTGACGCCTGCCGGTGACGGACTGCAGATAGGGGCCACTGGACGCAGAATAGTCGAGCAAGACGGCGGCGGAGGCCAGCCGAACCCGCCAATGAACCTCGTCGGCACACACCTCGTGGTTGAGGGAGACTTTTCCTTTAGTGCATCATTCAGAGACGTAACCGCCGACGCTTCCTGGACCATCTACGACAGTCCGCCGGTGATCGCAGACGAGTTCCGGATCGAGCCGGCTGGCCTACGGCTTACCCTTCAGGGCGACGACCTCGAGATTGCGGTCTTCGACGGCTCCCCCCAGCCGGTTGTTACCGACCCGCAGCCGGCGCACGACGAGCACGTGACGGTGCAGGATCCGGAGGCTGAAATTTCAGTGCGCCGGTCTGCGCAGACCCTTGAGATCGCGAGCGGCGGGGCCACCCTGACATCGCTGCCCCTCGGCGGCGTGTTCAGGTCGGGGAAGCTTTGGCTGGGGCTGTTTAGCGACGGCGGGACGTTCCAGGTCAGTTCCCTCACCGCCACCGCACCAGAGGGTATGCAACTGAACATCGGGGAGCCCGCGGTGACGCAGACAGAGCGGTCAACGGACGGGTTACAGGCCATGGCCGCGCGGATCCGGCCGGACTTCAAGATCGGTGCGGCGGTGGCGCTCGGCCCGCTTGCCTCGGACGCGGACTACGCGCGGGAGCTCGTCGGCAACTTCGGGGCCGTCACGCCTGAGAACGCCATGAAGCCACAGTTCTTGTCCCCCCAGCAGGGCGTATACACGTTCGAGGAAGCCGACGCGATTCTCGCGATCGCCGAGAGCAAGGGCATGGCAGTGCACGGCCACACCATCGCCTTCACTGAAGCGATGCCTCGCTGGATGCAGGAGCTTCCCACCAGTTCCGAGCCGGAGCGCCGAGCGAGTGCCCAAGCTCTGCTCGACTACGTCACCACCGTTGTGAAGCATTTCAAGGGCCGGCTCGCTTCAGTCGACGTCGTGAACGAGCCGTTTGACGTCGATCAAGGGACAAGCTTTCAGCAGAACATCTGGTACCGGGTTTTCGGACCTGGCTACCCGGCGGTAGTCTCTAAGGCCGTCCACGACGTCGATCCTGACGTTAAGCAGTTCGTCAACGAAAATGGGGCCGACGTGCCGGGGCGCCGGCAGGACGCACTGCTTAAGCTCGCGCTCAACACCAATGCGCTGGGCGGGCATATTTACGGTGTCGGCCTTCAAGCCCACATCTACGACCTTCAGACGGATGCCATTTCCGCTGAGCACCTCGAAGTCACGCTCAATCGCTTCGAGGACGCGGGGTTACATGTGCGCATCTCGGAGAACGACGTTTCGGACGACGAGGGGCTTGACGCACAGGCAGAGCAGTACGCCACAGTGCTGGCCACTTGTCTGCGCTCGCCTGCCTGTGTTTCCTACACGACATGGGGCGTGGACGACCGCTACAACTGGTGGATCGACGACGGTGGCCGACGGCAGCAGGGCCACGACTTCCTGTTCGACGGCGGACAACCGAAGCCCGCCTACCATGCGATGAAGCGTGCACTCGGCGGCTGATGTGTACGGGCGACGTCTCGCCGCCGTACTGGTGGCCGACCCACTGATACCAAAACTTCCATAGCCCGTGGCACACGCCCCTAGCCGCTCTTCGGGAGTGATAGTTAGCTCAATGCCAGAGGGTCGCCTGGGGTGCTGGGCACCGCCTCGATTACCTCTTCCCGACAGCAGGCGCGCATATTGCGGGTAATTGTCACTCGATCGGGAGCGCAGCTGGCAAGCGGCGGCTTGGCACGCCTGACAAACTGCCGGTTCCCCAGAGAGGGGGCGAAGGCCATAGTTGAAGATATAGAGCGCTGCGATTTGAATCGGAGGCTGCCATGATCCAGGCCCTGCTGTGCAAGCTGAACATTCGGCACGAATGGCATCTCGAACATGCCGAAGATGGGACCGTGTATAAACGTTGTCGTCGATGCGGCAAGGATGACGATCAGCGCGGCGAAGGGACAAGGGGGGATTTCAGCTCCTGGGTAGGGCCAACTGGAGGGTGAAGCCCGGCCGTGCCTCAAGGACGTGGATGCCCACGGCAGATTGTGTGCTCTAGCTAGCACATGCTCTTGGCTGTCTGCAGGATAGCGTCTTCCATCTCGGGGACGAGCGGGGGCGGGTCCGTGACGTTCAGCTCCTGAGGCGGAAGCACCGTGGCCACCGTTACCTGCTGTTGGCCGTCCTCAGAGGAAACAGATTGCACACTGTATGGGCCTCCGCCTCCGTATACGAAGACGTGGCGTGCGCCCGGACAGACGTCGTCACTTGGGTTGATGCCGCCCAAAGGAAAAGGTTCGGCCTCAACCATGCTCTTCCATGTTTCCTCGCGGATGAGCCGGCCCGTGGTGAGCGCCGCCACGAATCTGCTGACGTCCTCAACCGTTGAGATGACTCCGGAATCAGCCGATCCGGCCACCGCGTCAATACGGGTGAAGTCGCGCCTGTTCCCGTCCTCCAAAACGTACCCATGCAGCATGGGCTCGGGCGGCTGCCCTGCCGTCGCCACGTGGGTGCTGCCCATTCCTGCCGGCTCAAAAACATCCTTGGCGAGAACCTCTGCGAGTCCGCGGTTGTGTTTACGTTCCAGCAGCCAGCCCAACACTTCCCAGTCCGTTGCTGACCACGCGAAGTAGGACACCGGTCCCGGCGGCAGGTTCACCCCCGCTGCGATTCGAAGCCGTTCCTCGAAGGTCAGCGGGCGCGTCTGGAGCTCGTCCAGGCTCCTGGACTCAATCAGGGGTGGAAAGTAGTCGGGCAGGCCGGACGTACTGCCCAACAGGTCCCGTACCGTGACCCGGTCCCACGCCGGGAAGATGGCCGTGAACTCGGGCAGATGAGCGGAGACGGGATCCTCCAGGCGCACGGCGCCGGCCTCCACCAGCTTCATCACGGACACGGCCACCATCGGCGTCCCCGCACCGATGATCCACATTCTGTCCGTGGGGACCGCCTTCGTGTTGGACTCCAGGTCTTTCACTCCAGTGGCTCGTAGCTCTTCCTGGTCTCCATTGCGCACATGGAAGACCACAGCCGGCGCCCCATGTGTGGACGCGTCGGCGACAAAAGCTTCCAGCGCAGCGCCAAGCTTCACAGCAGGGGTGGTGGCTGTTTCGTCAGGGGTGCCGGACGTGCAGCCGGAAAGTACAAGAGCCGTGGCCAGTGCTACAGCGTGCATGTTCAATCCGGCACCGGACCCATCGGATTTCGTGGCCGGTCTCCAGCCTCCAGATGCCCTGACCACCTGGCGCTGTGGCGGTCGTACCTGCCGCATCTGGTGCAACGACGGCGGAAACCGCCGTCGGGCGTCCTTTCTGCCAGCCAGTGGTGCCCGATATTAAGCCTGCACAGCAGGGCCCGGATCATGACCACTCCTCTCCAGAATGTGTCGTCCAGCCCACTTCTAATTATCTTCCTGAACCCTTTGATTGAATCCTTCAGGAACAGGAGCAAAGGAGCTCACTCGGAGCGACGCATTTGGACGTGGTGACAGGTACGACGGCGGGACGCGCCGCCTTCGTACCTGTCACCGCCTCACGGCATGGGGCTATCGGACCAGCGTGGCCCAGGACTCCAGGAACTTCTCAGCCAGGTAAGCGTGGCCGGCGGAGTTCGGGTGGGCGCCGTCAGCGTCGAATCCCGGGCTGTTGGCGGTTGTGAACCAGCCGGCCTCGATGGCGTCAACGAAGGGAGCGCCGGCAGCTGCGGCGCCGGCGCGGACGGCGCTGTTCACGCCGCGGAGTTCCTCCGCGAGGGGCTGCGGCGCGGACGGTCCAAGCACCACCACCTGGACGCCCGGCCAGAACCGGCGTGCGGCCTCGATGGTCTGGGCCGTGGCAGCAGTGACCTCTTCAGCATTGGGGACTTGGGAATCGTTCTGTCCGCCCTGAAGAATAAGGACGTTGGGCACGAAGGCGGGGTTTGCGGCAATTTCCCGCAAACGGATTTCGTACTCACCGGCCAGCTGGTCCTGCCCGCCGCCGCCCCAGGCGAACCCGGTGCCGGACACGCCGTCAATGTTGGTGGGGTATCCGAGCTGCCCGGCAACGAGGTACGCCCACCCCTGGTCCGGCTGGTCGGCACCAACACCGGCAGTGTACGAGTCGCCCATAACAAGGAGGACGGGCTCGGCCGGCAGCTCAATCCCCGGTTGCGGCGCGGTTGCAGTGGCCGTGGGTGCAGGAGCCGGAGAGGTGGGAGCCACAGAGGCAGTAGTTGTAGGCGCTGCCACCGAAGCGCTTGCCGTCACGGGGACGGCCTCATCCACGGCGCGTGGGCCCATCAATGCGATAGCTGCCACCCCGAATGCGGCCACGGCCAGCACGAAAAGTGCGGCGTACTTGATCCACTCATGCATGCGCCCGCCGTTTCCCATCACCCGGCAAATCATACCGGCGGAAGTGAGCCCGTCCGGGGAGCGGACCGTTTAGGGCTTCGATCGTCGGGGTAAAGCAACGCGGGAAGAGCCCTGCGGACAGAGACCCGAAGCGGGGCTCTTCTCCTGCCTACGACGGCGGCGCTGCTAAAAGGGTTAACCAACCGTGACCTTCCGGTCGTTCCTTCGCCGCGCAACAGCCACTACTGTCGACTCCACCATCCGGACACAACGGAAAAGAGGCGACGATGAGCATCGACATCGAAATTGGTAGCAGCCTCAGCAACGAGGACGCGGCGCACTTTGCGGCCAAGACGGAAGTCATCACCACAGCGATGCAACGGGTACGGCAAGCGCACGCGGCATACAGCTGGGCGTGGACAGACGAGATCCGCTGCCGGGGATGCAACGCCAGCCTCGACATACCTCTTCTCGCGAGCACGCACGCCAACGCGGACAAGGCCTTTCAAGCACACCAGGCCGCCGAACTGGATGCCTTGTTGGCTGCCCGCGGCATCAGCCCGGCAGACGAATCCTGAAGACTCCCTGATACAGCTGG
>NZ_JARHXQ010000140.1:0-17281 GCF_029222765.1 Arthrobacter sp. Cr_A7
CGATACACCCCCAACGCTTGGCAATCAGCTGTTGACGAATACCACGATCACAACGTACTTCCAGTCTCCGCGATGATCCTTGTAGTACACGCGCTCATGCCGGTGGTTGCAGTTGTTGTCGGAGCGTCCATCACGGTGATGCGAGTAATGGTTGTGATGGCGGCCATCGTGCTGGTGACACTTCCGGTCGCGGTCGCGGTCGCGGTCGTTGTGGTCCCTGCTGTGAGACGACCCGTGGCGGTCTCCGTTATTGTCGCCGGCATAAGCGACACCGGCTGATCCTCCGAAAATCAGGCCTGTGGCCAGGGTGGCGGAGCCGAGAAGGCGGGATACTTTGTTCATTGCACTTTCCTACTGTGATCGAATGATCGATGACCCGCAGGAACAGGAGGGCATGCAGGGGAAACGTCCGTCTTGGGACGTTGTCCGTTACAGTGGTGACCCGCTTGTCTGCGGCGGAGGCTCAAGCCCGTAAAGTGCGCGTGAAGCACCGTGCTTGAGGATGCCAGCGCAGTCAGGACGTAAACCTAGAAATTCCCCCGGCCTACATCCAAAGGTGCGCTGTGGTGATGACTGAACACATGCAAAAGGCCCAGATAGGCACTCTGTGTGAGGAATGAGCGCCGGTTTCTGGACCCTCACGTAATCAGTTCCGTCCGCCCGTCTGATGTGCTGGGGCGTCGTGTTTTCCACGATAGTGAGGCGTACCCCGGGTGTGAAGACCTGTGACTGTAATAGGGGAGGCTCCGGCAAAAAAAGGGGGGGTGCGCTGTTTCTATTTCAGGAACTTCGAGGTCCGCCGGTCCGCGAGGATCTTGCCCTTGGTCTGGCACGTGGGGCAGTACTGCAGGGCCGTGTCGGCAAAGGAGACCTCCCGGACCGTGTCCCCGCATACCGGGCAGGGCTGGCCTGTCCTGGCATGGACGCGCATGTGGCTGCGCTTCACGTCCTTGAGGTCCTTGGGCGGCTTGCCGCTGGCTTCGGCCAGCGCAGTGCCGAGGATGCCATGGATGGCGTCGTAGAGGACCTGCACCGTCTCCCGGTCCAGGGACTTGGCCGGGGCGAAGGGCGAAATCCGGGCCGCATGCAGGATCTCGTCGCTGTACGCGTTGCCGATTCCGGCGATCACGCTCTGGCTCCGCAGGAGCCCCTTGATCTGCTGCGAACTGCCGCCGAGGATCTCCGCCAGCATGCCGACGTCGAACGCTTCAGCGAAGGGGTCCGGCCCCAGCGTGGCGATGCCCGGAACTTCCTGTGGGTCCCGCACCACATAAATGGCCAGGCTCTTTTTTGTCCCGGCTTCCGTAAGGTCAAAACCCCGGTCACCTTCCGCCCCCGCGAAAACGAGCCGGGCCGCGATGTGGCCGTTGCCCATCTTCAACTGTCCGGCCGTGGGGGAGTCCGTGAAGCGGATCCACCCTGCCTTGGCCAGATGGAACACAAACGAGATGCCACCGGTGTCAATGCTGATGAACTTTCCAAACCGCTGCACGCCGGTCACCGTGCGGCCCTCCAGCGCCGTGAAGGGCGGATCAGCGGTCTTGAGCACGGCGAAGGATGCAATCTGCAGTTTGGCAAGGACAGAGCCCTGCAGCTGTTCGTTCAAAAACCTGGCCAGACCGGCCACTTCGGGAAGTTCCGGCATGGCTTACCTGCCTGGCCCCGGGCATCCGGCATCAATGCGCGCGCTCATGCGACCCATCTTGTCAGAATCCCCGCTGAACGCCCCGGCAGATGTGCCTATACTTTCAGCGGCGGCCTGTTCCCGGGCCCCAGTGACCCAGGTGTTTGACCCGATGAAAGGCCCCCGATGAGCAACATTCCCGAAGACCTGTCCTACACTGCTGAACATGAGTGGGTAACTGCCCCCAATGCCGACGGCGTGGTCCGCGTGGGCATTACCGACTTCGCCCAGGACGCGCTTGGAGATGTTGTTTACGCCCAGATGCCGGAAATCGGCACCAAGATTACGGCAAACGAAGTGGTGGGTGAAGTGGAGTCCACCAAGAGCGTCAGCGATATCTACGCCCCGGTTTCGGGCGAAGTAGTGGCCCGCAACGAGTCCCTGGACACTGATTCGGCCCTGATCAACACTGATCCGTACGGCGACGGCTGGTTGATTGAGGTCAAACTCGCCGAAGCTGACGCCGTTGACTCGTTGCTCAGTGCATCCGAGTACGAACAACAGGTAGGCTAAAGCTAACCGGTACATCCGGTCCGGCCCCGCGTCGCAGGCAGGACGTCTTCGCACGTCAGCGGCCGGATGGGGAGCCGGCGCCGGACCTGCTGAGCGGGCCGGAGGGTAAACGTTGGCTGCAGGCCCAGGGGCTGCAGCGGGAAGAGGAGGAATCCATGGCTGGCCACAGACAGAACCCTGCCGATGGGGAATACGGCTCGGGTGCGGCTAAGGCGTCGGAGACCACCTCCATCCATCTCACTCCGGTCACCGATGAACCCACCATCGCCCCCAAGCTTTCCTCCGATGAGCGCAGCTCTGTTGAGGCGCTGCCGGCCGGATCTGCCCTTCTCGTTGCGCACAGCGGGCCGAACGCCGGCGCCCGCTTCCTGCTCGACTCCGACGTCACCACGGCCGGCCGCCACCCGGACGCCGATATCTTCCTCGATGACGTCACGGTATCCCGCCGGCATGTGGAGTTCCGCCGGACTGCCCGGAGCTTTGAAGTGGTGGACAAGAACAGCCTGAACGGCACCTACGTCAACCATGACCGCGTTGACAGTGTTGAGCTCAAGAACGGCAGCGAAGTCCAGATCGGCAAGTTCCGCCTCACCTTCTACCTGAGCCCTGCCAGTGCTGCAGGCCGCGGCTGAACCGGGGACCGCTGCCTGTGGCAATGGCACAACCGGAACGCCGGGGACCGCAGGTCCTCAACATCGGCGAAGTCCTCGCGCAGCTCAGCGGCGACTTCCCGGGCATGACTGCGTCCAAGATCCGCTTCCTCGAAGAAAAGGGGCTGATTAACCCGCGGCGTACGCCTGCGGGTTACCGGCAGTATTCCGACGGCGACGTGGAACGGCTGCGCTTCGTGCTGGCCCTGCAGCGGGACCAGTACCTCCCCCTGAAAGTCATCAAGGACTACCTTGACGCCATCGACAGGGGAGAGCGGCCGGAGAACCTTCCGCCCGGCGTCGTGGTGTCCCCGCGCATCGTCTCCGACGAACTGGCGGCCGAGCTGCAGAACCGCGGGCGCAGGCTCACGGAGGAGCAGCTGCGCACGGAGTCCGGCGCCAGTGTGCCCCTGCTGCAGGCGCTCCTGGACTTCGGACTGATCAGCCACAGCAACGGCCAGTTCGACGAACATGCCCTCCAGGTGGCGCGCGCCTGTGTACAGCTTGAGGGCCATGGGCTGGAACCCCGCCACCTGCGGCCTTTCCAGGCCGCGGCGGAACGGGAATTCGGCCTGGTGGAACGCGCGGTGGCGCCGCTTGCCTCCCGCAAGGACTCTGCCTCCCAGGCACGGGCCGCCGAGGCCGCCCGTGAAATCAGCGACCTCTGCCTCACCCTGCACCGGGCTCTGGTGCAGGACCACATCTCACGCATGGACATCTGATGATTGAAGTCGAGATTGTAGGCGTTCGGATCGAACTGCCTTCCAACCAGCCGCTGGTCCTGCTGCGGGAGATGCACGGGGAACGCCATGTCCCCATTTGGATCGGCACTCCGGAAGCCAGCGCCATTGCGCTGGCGCAGCAGGGCGTTGTCCCGCCCCGCCCCATGACCCATGACCTCCTGGTGGATGTGGTGGAATCCCTGGGCCACTCCGTGGTCAGCGTCAACATCGTGGCTGTCGAAGACAACATCTTTTATGGGCAGCTGCAGTTTGAAAACGGCACCACCGTGAGCTCCAGGGCTTCCGATGCGCTGGCGATAGCCCTCCGCGCGAAGTGCCGGATCTGGTGCGCCGATTCAGTGATGGAAGAGGCCGGGGTGCGGATCACCGAGCACGACGAGGGTGAGGACACCGAGCCCGGCCCCACGGTGGACGAGGAGCGCGAGCTGCGCCGCTTCCGCGAGTTCCTGGATGACGTGGAGCCTGAGGACTTCGACGGCTGAGGTCACGTTAAGGTTAAAGTTGAGGATGAAAGTTTCGACACGCCCTGCCAAAGGCCCCGGGGTCTTTGACCTTGGGACCTGCCGGGCCTAACGTCGAAGTATCAAGTTCCCATTGCTTACGGCAGCCGCGCAAGTCACACTGGAAAGTGCGCCCCGCGAAAATTACATGCATGGTCTTCATGCCAAGGCTGCTGCAGGTGTTCCCCGGGAGCGTACGACAAGGAGGATCCAGGTGAGTCCCAAAGGCGAAGCAGGCGGGCTTGCACAGCCCACGGCTGGTGTTGCTGTGCCCGCGAGTGGTGCCCAGGGCCTCCTGTTTACCGAGGACCTCCCGGTACTGGATGAGGACGCCGGCTACCGCGGACCCACTGCGTGCAAGGCTGCAGGCATCACCTACCGGCAGCTGGACTACTGGGCACGTACCGGACTCGTGGAACCCGCTGTGCGCGGCGCCGCCGGTTCCGGATCGCAGCGGCTGTACGGCTTCCGCGACATCCTTGTCCTCAAGGTGGTCAAGCGCCTCCTGGACACCGGCGTTTCCCTTCAGCAGATCCGCACGGCCGTTGAGCACCTGCGCGAACGCGGTGTGGAGGACCTCGCGCAGATCACCCTGATGAGCGACGGCGCAAGTGTCTACGAGTGCACCTCGGCCGATGAGGTCATCGACCTCGTCCAGGGCGGACAAGGAGTCTTCGGCATCGCCGTGGGCCGGGTGTGGCGCGAAGTTGAAGGCAGCCTCGCCTCACTGCCCAGCGAACACGCCGCGGAGCAGTCCTTTCCGGACGACGAATTGAGCAAGCGGCGGGCAGCACAAAAGATCAGCTGACCGTATATACGGCAGAAGCCGCTCTCCCTCCGGAGGGCGGCTTCTGCCGTTAAGTCTGGACTTCCTACCGCGTGCGGCTGCGCAGCCCGCTGCCCACGGCCATCATATTCGCCAGCAGCTCGTCAAAGAGTGCCGCCGCAGACTTGGCGGAGTCACCCGGCCAATGGTGCACCGGATGGGCAGCGCCTTGGATCTGCTGCCAGTTCGCCTGCTCCGGGATGCGGGGGCTCAGGAGGAGTTCGCCAAACATGGACTCCATCTCGGCGAGCCGGTACGTGTGCTCGGAGGAACCCGTCCGGACCCGGTTGGCCACGATGCCGGCAGGGGAGAGGTTGGGGGCGAACTCCTGGCGGAACAGCTGTATGGCGCGCATGGTGCGTTCCGTTCCGGCCACGGAGAAGAGCCCCGGCTCGGCCACGAGCGCCACTTTGTCGCTGGCGGACCACGCCATGCGGGTCAGCCCGTTGAGTGACGGCGGGCAGTCGATCAGGACGAGGTCGTAGTTGTCCGCACCCGCCAGGACGGTGGAGAGGCGCCGCAGGTCACGGCGGCCGAGGTCGGGGCGGTCGTAGATTCCCGTGTAGGCGGAGCCGACGGCGACGTCCAGGACGGCGGGTCCGGAACCGTTGGTGTGGGCCCGCGCTGTCCAGCTGCTGCCTACCACGTTGTCGGCCAGCTTGGCGCGCCGGGGGCTTTTCAGCATCCTGCCGATATCCAGCTGGTCGCCCGGCTGGACGCCCAGGGCGGTGGTTGCGTCCGCATGGGGGTCGAGGTCCACCACCAGTGTGCGGACGCCCGCGGCCAGCGCCGCAGACGCCAATCCTGTGGTGACGGAAGTCTTGCCGACTCCACCCTTAAGGCTGCTGATGCTGACTACTTGCACTTGAGAGACCAAAACCTAACGCCGGATGCCGTGTTGGGAGTAATGTTTGCTCCGGCAGAGCCGAAGCCGGACGGTCCTGCCGCCCTACTCATCATATGTGGATGCGTCGGCGAATCCTGCTTTACGGGGAGTCGGCATGGCATCGGCTGTGCTGCCGGGGCGCTTTCCGCCGGGCGTGGGGAAAGCGATCGGGACATGACGGGGAAATCTGTGATGGTGGCCACAAAGATTTGTGTTTGTCCTTGGAGGTCCTAGACACTGTGACCACTCACCGATCCACCCGCAATGATGCAGGAGAAGTATGTTTTCCAAAGTTCTGGTGGCCAACCGCGGCGAAATCGCGATCAGGGCCTTCCGCGCCGGCTACGAGCTGGGCGCCAAGACCGTTGCCGTTTTTCCAAATGAGGACAGGAACTCGATCCACCGCCAGAAGGCGGACGAGGCCTACCTGATTGGCGAGGAAGGGCATCCCGTCCGGGCATACCTGGACGTTGCCGAGGTGATCCGCGTGGCCAAGGAGTCCGGCGCGGACGCCATCTACCCCGGCTACGGTTTCCTTTCGGAAAACCCCGATCTGGCACGTGCGGCCAAGGAAGCCGGCATCACCTTCGTCGGCCCTCCTGCTGAGGTGCTGGAGCTTGCCGGCAACAAGGTGGCGGCCCTTAAAGCTGCCCGTGACGCGGGTGTTCCCGTCCTGAAGTCCAGTGCGCCGTCGAAGGACCTCGACGAGCTGCTGGCAGCGGCGGACGAGATCGGTTTCCCCATTTTCGCCAAGGCAGTGGCCGGCGGCGGTGGCCGCGGCATGCGCCGGGTTGATACCCGCGAAGCGCTCCCCGAGGCACTGAAGTCCGCCATGCGTGAAGCGGATGCTGCGTTTGGCGATCCCACCATGTTCCTGGAGCAGGCTGTCCTGCGCCCCCGCCACATCGAGGTGCAGATCCTGGCCGACGCCGAGGGCAACGTCATGCACCTGTTCGAGCGGGACTGCTCCATCCAGCGGCGGCACCAGAAGGTCATCGAGATCGCCCCCGCCCCGAACCTGGACGAGAACATCCGGCAGGCCCTCTACCGGGACGCCGTTAAGTTCGCCCAGGCGCTGAACTACGTTAACGCGGGCACCGTCGAGTTCCTCGTGGATACCGTGGGTGAGCGGGCAGGCCAGCACGTGTTCATTGAAATGAACCCGCGCATCCAGGTGGAGCACACCGTCACCGAAGAGGTTACGGACGTTGACCTGGTGCAGGCACAGATGAGGATCGCCGCCGGTGAAACGCTGGCGGACCTTGGGCTCTCCCAGGACACCGTCAAGCTGCGCGGCGCCGCGCTGCAGAGCCGCATCACCACCGAGGACCCCGCGAACGGCTTCCGCCCCGACGTTGGAAAGATCACCGGGTACCGGTCCGCCGGCGGTGCGGGCGTACGGCTCGATGGCGGCACGGTTTACTCGGGTGCCGAGATCAGCCCCCACTTCGACTCGATGCTGGTCAAGCTGACCTGCCGCGGCCGGGACTACCCGGCCGCCGTGGCACGGGCACGCCGCGCCCTTGCAGAGTTCCGTATCCGCGGTGTCTCCACCAACATCTCCTTCCTGCAGGCGGTGCTTGACGATGCCGATTTCATCGCAGGCGACGTCGCCACCAACTTCATCGACGAACGCCCGCAGCTGCTGAAGGCGAGGGTTTCCGCGGACCGCGGTACCAAGCTCCTCACCTGGCTGGCCGAGGTCACCGTCAACAAGCCCAACGGCGAACTGACGGTCCACTCCAACCCGGCCGACAAGCTTCCGTCCGTCAAGGGCAAGCAGGCCGCGCCCGGCTCCCGGCAGCGGCTCCTGGAGCTGGGGCCCGAAGGCTTCGCCAAGGCTCTTCGTGAGCAGAACGCCGTCGCGGTTACCGACACTACTTTCCGGGACGCGCACCAGTCGCTCCTGGCCACCCGTGTCCGTACCCGCGACCTTGTGGCCGCAGGCCCTGCTGTCACCGCGCTCCTGCCGGAACTCTTGTCCGTCGAGGCATGGGGCGGCGCCACCTACGACGTCGCGCTGCGCTTCCTGGGCGAAGACCCGTGGGACCGCTTGGCGGCGCTGCGCACCGCACTTCCGAACGTGTGCCTGCAGATGCTGCTCCGCGGCCGCAACACCGTGGGCTACACGCCGTACCCGGAAGAGGTCACCGAGGCCTTCGTCAATGAGGCCGCCGCAACCGGCATCGATATCTTCCGCATCTTCGACGCGCTCAACGATGTCAGCCAGATGGCGCCGGCCATCCGGGCTGTCCGGGCAACGGGCACCGCCGTCGCCGAAGTGGCGCTCTGCTACACGGGCGACATGCTGGACCCCAACGAGACGCTCTACACGCTGGACTACTACCTCGAGCTCGCGCAGAAGATCGTCGACGCCGGCGCGCACATCCTTGCCATCAAGGACATGGCAGGCCTGCTGCGGCCCGCTGCCGCAGCCAAGCTCGTTGCCGCACTTCGGGACCGCTTCGACCTGCCGGTCCACCTGCACACCCACGACACCGCGGGCGGCCAACTGGCCACCTTGCTGGCTGCCGTGGACGCCGGTGTGGATGCCGTGGATGTTGCCTCCGCTTCCCTGGCCGGAACCACCAGCCAGGTCTCGGCGTCGGCGTTGGTCGCAGCGCTGGAACACACGCCACGGGACACCGGCCTCAGCCTGGCTGCGGTCAGCTCGTTGGAACCGTACTGGGAGGCTGTCCGCCGCGTCTACGCGCCGTTCGAGTCGGGCCTTCCGGGCCCCACCGGCCGGGTCTACCAGCACGAGATCCCGGGCGGCCAGCTGTCCAACCTGCGCCAGCAGGCCATGGCGCTGGGGCTGGGGGAGCGCTTCGAGGCCATCGAGGACATGTACACGGCTGCTGACCGGATCCTTGGGCGCCTGGTGAAGGTGACACCGTCCTCCAAGGTGGTGGGCGACCTTGCCCTGCACCTGGTGGGCCTGAATGCGGACCCGGCGGACTTCAACGAGAACCCGCAGAACTACGACATCCCCGATTCCGTGATCGGGTTCCTGTCCGGCGAGCTGGGCGACCCTCCCGGAGGCTGGCCGGAACCCTTCCGCACCAAGGCCCTGCAGGGCAGGAGCGTGAAGGTCCGCGACGTCGAGCTCAGCGCCGAAGACAGCGCTGCGCTGAAGTCCGACTCCAAGACCCGCCAGCACACGCTGAACCGGCTGCTGTTCGAGGGCCCCACCAAGGACTACCTCAAGAGTGTCGAAACCTACGGCAACATCTCGGTTCTGGATACCCGTGACTACCTGTACGGGCTCCAGCGGGGCCAGGAGCACGAGATCACGCTGGAGCGCGGCGTGCGGCTGATCGCTTCCCTGGAGGCGGTCTCCGAGCCGGACGAAAAGGGCATGCGGACCGTGATGTGTACCCTCAACGGCCAGTCCCGGCCCGTGGTGGTGCGCGACCGTTCCGTGGTGAGCAACGTCAAGGCCGCAGAGAAGGCAGATCCGGCGCAGCCGGGCCACGTGGCTGCACCGTTCGCCGGCGCCGTCACCGTCACTGTCAAGACCGGTGACACCGTCAACGCCGGCGACACGGTGGCCACCATCGAGGCGATGAAGATGGAGGCATCCATCACGACGCCGGTGGGCGGCAAGGTTTCCCGCCTCGCCATCTCCGCGGTGGAGCAGGTGCAGGGCGGAGACCTGCTGCTGGTCGTGGAGCAATAGCCAAAAGCCAGTCAAAAATAATGAAAGGGTCCTCCGCCAGGAGGACCCTTTCATCGTTTGCGGATCAGGAGCGGGGTGCCCCGTACATCTCCTCGATGACGGTCTCGAAGTCCTTCATCACCTGTGCGCGCTTCACCTTCATGGAGGGGGTCAGGTGCCCGGATGCTTCGGTGAAGTCGGCCGCCACGATCCGGAACGACTTGATGGCCTCGGCCTGGGAGACGGAGTTGTTGGCGGCAGTGATCAGGTCCTGCACTGCTGCCTTGACCACAGGGTTTGCCGCAGCGTCGGCCAGGGAGGTGTCGGCCGGCAGGTTGTGCCGCTGGAGCCAGCCCGGCAGGGCCTCCTGGTCCAGCGTGACCAGGGCGCCGATGAACGGCCGGTTGTCGCCAACCACCAGGACCTGCGATACGAGCGCATCGGCACGGATCTGGTCCTCCAGCAGCGCCGGGATCACGTTCTTGCCGCCGGCGGTGACGATGATCTCCTTCTTGCGGCCGGTGATCCATAGGAAGCCGTCGTCATCCAGCCGGCCAATATCCCCGGTGCGGAACCAGCCGTCGGAGAATGTCTCCGCCGTCAGGTCCTCACGCTTGTAGTAGCCGCGCATGACGCACGCGCCCTTGGCCAGGATCTCGCCGTCTTCGGCAATCCTGACGGCATTGCCGGGCAGGGGCTTGCCAACCGAACCAATCTTGATCCGGGACGGGGTGTTGACCGAGATGGGAGCGGTGGTTTCGGTCAGGCCGTAGCCCTCCAGCACCTGGAGCCCGATGCCCTGGAAAAAGTGGCCCAGCCGTTCACCAAGGGGACCGCCGCCGGAGACCGCATGGGCAACGTGGCCGCCCATCGCGGCCCGCAGCTTGCCGTAGACCAGCTTGTCGAACAGGGCATGGCGCAGCTTCAGTCCCAGCCCCACGTGGCCGGCCTGCCGCGCCTTGGAGAAGGCGATGGCGGTATCGGCCGCCTTGTGGAAGATGGCGCCCTTGCCGCCGTCCTCGGCCTTGGTCAGGGCCGAGTTGTACACCTTCTCGAACACCCGCGGCACGGCAAGGATGAAGGTGGGCTCGTAGCTCTGCAGGTCGGATAGCAGGTTCTTGATATCAGGCGTGTGGGCGACCGTGGTTCCGGCTGCCATGGCCAGGACGGAGATGAACCGGGCGAAGACGTGTGCCAGGGGCAGGAACATGATGGTCTTGGCGTTCTCATGGACGATTTCGCCGATGATCGCGAGTGCATTGTCCGAAAGCTCCACGAAGTTGCCGTGGGTCAGTTCGCAGCCCTTGGGCCGGCCCGTGGTTCCGGACGTGTAGATGATGGTGGCGATATCTGCCAGCTTCGCCGAGGTGCGGCGGGTTTCCAGATCGTCATCACTGACGCCGCTCCCGGCTTCCCGGAGGGCGTCAAGTCCGCCGCCCTCCAACTGCCAGACATGCTGGAGTGCGGTGAGGCCTTCGGCCGTCACGGCCTGCCGGATGACATTTTCGTGGTGGGCTGCCTCGCCGAAGGCGGCAACGGCGCCTGAGTCGCCAAGATTCCAGGCCACCTGCGAGGGAGAAGAGGTTTCGTAGATGGGGACGGAGACGCCGCCGGCGAACCAGATGGCGAAGTCCACCAACGCCCATTCGTAGCGCGTACGGGACATGATGCCCACGCGGTCGCCGGCACCGACGCCGCTGGCGATGAGGCCTTTTGCCAGGGCTTTGACATCGGCAAGGAATTCGGTGGCGGAGATGTCCTGCCAAGCGCCGTTTGCGTCCAGCCGCGAGAACAGAGCCGGGTTGCTGGCCTTGTCCGCCTGCCGCAGCACCAGGTCGGTGATATTGGTTTCCGGTGGAACGACAACAAGAGGCGGAACACTGAATTCGCGCACTATAGCTCCTTTGATATCCGAAGTCCCGCTCAGGGGGTATGCCTAAAGACTAGTACGCCGCCGCGGGACCGTGCAGTATCTAAAGTTACTGGTGGGTAACTTTGCCGTCAATCGCCCTCCGGCCGCAACCGCGGCGGGGGTCCGGGCGCCGGGGCGGCGGAAAACCTAGAATTGGGAACTATGTATGCACAATCCTCCGGCGAGCAGGCCGGTCCCCTCAGCAGGCCCGCAGCGTGGAGGCGGCGGTCTGCCTCCTACCGGGCCGTAAGGAGGCAGGGTGACGGCTTTCGTGAACAGATGCGCCTTGGCCGGAAGGGCCTTGCGATCGGAATCGATATCGGCGGCACCAAGGTGGCGGCGGGAGTGGTGGACGCCGACGGCACGATCCTGAGCGAGGCACGCCGCTCCACGCCGGGCACCGACCCGCGGGCAGTGGAGCGCGTCATTGTGGACCTGGTTGAGGAGCTGGGCAGCGGGCACCGGATCCGCTCGGTGGGCATTGGCGCCGCCGGCTGGATGGACCTCGACGGCGGCACGGTGCTTTTCAGCCCGCACCTGGCCTGGCGCAATGAGCCCCTGAGGGCAAACCTGCAACACCTCCTGCGGCGCCCCGTGCTGCTGGCCAACGACGCCGACGCAGCCGCCTGGGCCGAATGGCGTTTCGGGGCCGGGCAGGGCGAAGACCGGCTGGTCTGCATCACTCTGGGAACGGGAATCGGCGGCGCGATGGTCATGGACGGCAGGGTGGAGCGCGGGCGGTTTGGGGTAGCCGGCGAGTTCGGACACCAGGTCATCATGCCCGGCGGGCACCGCTGCGAGTGCGGCAACCGCGGGTGCTGGGAGCAGTACGCATCGGGCAACGCACTGGGCCGCGAAGCGAGGATCCTGGCCCGCAGCAACTCCCCGATGGCCCAGGACCTGCTGGGAGCAGTGGGCGGGCGCGCCGAGACCATCACCGGTGCCATCGTGACCGAACTGGCGTTGGCTGGTGACGCCGCCTCGCGGGAGCTTATTGAGGAAGTGGGGGAATGGCTTGGCCTCGGACTCGCCAACCTGGCCGCAGCGCTCGACCCTGGGCTGTTCGTTATTGGCGGCGGATTGTGCTCGGCCGGAGACCTGCTGGTGGAACCGGCGCAAAAGGCGTTCGCCCGGAACCTGACCGGACGCGGCTTCCGCCCGGCCGCGGGAATCCAGCTTGCCGCCCTCGGACCGAACGCCGGACTGATTGGTGCCGCCGACCTGTCACGGGTCAGCAGCAGGGTCCGCAGCTGACGCAACAGTCCGCTTGCCGGCGGCGCCGGGCAGAGGAGCATGCCCGGCCCGTTTGGCGACGCTAAACCCTGGCGCCGTCGTCGTCCTCGTCTTTTTCCTGGGGAAGCTTCATGATCAGGTACACCGTTCCCAGCACAAACGCAGCCACGATTCCCACGACGGCCAGCAGCGGCGCGGAACGCCAAAACATAGCCGAGAGCAGCAGTGCCACCGGCCCGCCCACGGCAGCCAGCCAGGCGAGCATGGTCAGCGGATCCGTGCCTGACAGGCTGGGAGGTTCCTCGGGGACGAAGGCGCCCTCGTCGTCGTCCACTCCATAATCCCGCGGACCCGCCGGAGCTTCGGGTGCATCGGCGCCGTCCTCGCCTGTCCCGGCGCGGGACGCCTCACGTTCCGCTGCGGACAGTTCGGCCGGCGCTGCCCCGGCCAGGCCCAGGGGATCGAAGTCCCGGAACGAAGCCCTTCCCGGACGGTCGGCGGGGCTGCCCGGTCCGGCCGGCGCGCCGGCGTCCGTTGTTCCGGGGCGGGAATCCGGTGCTGAATGGCGCGGGCCAGGGGACGGGGAGTCTGCTTCCAGGCGCGCCACCAGGTCCAGCCAGACGGCATCGTCCTGGTTCGCGCCCTGGTCCTGGGAATCGGGGGATCCGGAGTCATGCCTGGTCATGCCGGGCCTCCTGGCCTGCCGCTGCCGGCGTTGTTGTCCCGGAGGGTTCGGCGGCAGGAAGCACGCGGCGGATGAAGTCCACCGAGCCCTGGAAAATCTGGTCGGCGTCGTTGTCCATCGTGGCCACGTGGTAGCTGTTGTTGAGCCTCACCAGTTCCAGGGGCGCATGCGTCAACCCGCGCCGCAGCGCAGCGATGCTCGTATCGGAGACAACGTGGTCCACCGTGGACCGGTACACCTGGACGGGAGCGGTAACCCGGGGGAGAAGCCGCACAGTGTCCTTGAACATTTTATTCAGCTCGTGGGCGGCGGCCACCGGCGTGCGCAGGTACGCGCCTTCGTCCATTCCCGCTTTGAGGATGTCGTTTGCGATGGCAGGGGTGGTCTTCATGACCAGCTTCAGGATCCCGGCCAGCGGGGCGCGGGGATCGTCGATGACCAGCCCGGGGTTAACCAGCACCACGCCGCTGACCGGCCTGGTGGCCGCAATCCGCAACGCCAGCGCACCGCCCATGCTCAACCCGGCGGCGAAGACGTGGTCGCATTCAGCCTCGAGTTCGAGGTAGGCGTCGTCCAGGGCGCCGTGCCACTGCTGCCACCGTGTCCGGGAGAGGTCCTGCCAGCTGGTCCCGTGGCCGGGCAGCAGCGGCATCCGGACCGCGAAACCGGCCGCGGCAAAGGCATGGGCCCATGCACGGAGTCCATGCGGGCTTCCGGTGAAACCGTGCGAAAGGACCACGCCCGTCCGCGGCCCTTCACCGCTGGACATGCTGCTGAAGGGACTGTGGTCCGGGCTGGAGGTCATGGCGTCTCCGAAGTGCTGGTCTGGCGGGAATGGGCGCGGATGAATGCGCTGGACCTGGCAAAGATCTCCGGCGCGTCAACGTCCAGCGTAGCCACATGGCCGCTGCTATCAAGGCCAACCACTTCTTCAAGCCCCGCAGGAAGCCGTTGTCGAAGCATCTCAAGGGAGGTTGGCGGAACCACGGCGTCAGTCAGCGATTTGAACACCTGCACCGGTGCCGTGACGCCCGGCAGGCCACGGATGGCCGCCCCGAAGAGCTTCTTGAGCTCATGCACTGCCGAGAGCGGAGTGCGGGTGTAGTCACCATCCTCGGTGGCCGGCGCCGTCGTCTGTTCTTCCTGGAGGGGGATGGTGGTCCGTTGAAAGTATTTGAGGACCCCGATGACCCGGACCCGGCGGTCATAGAAACTCAGGCCGGGGTTGACCACTGAGACCCCTGCCACGCTGTGCCGGGACGCGGTCAACAGGGCCACCGCCCCGCCCATGGACAGCCCCGCCACGAAACACGTGTCGGTCTGCGACTGGAGTTCCAGGAAAGCTGTTTCGTAGCTGCGGTACCACTCGGTCCAGCGCGTGCGGGCGAGCTGGCGCCAGTTGGTTCCGTGCCCGGGCAACAGCGGGACGGTCACGGCGTAACCCTGCCCCGCAAGGTGCTCAGCCCAGGGCATCACGCTGAGTGGACTGCCCGTGAAGCCGTGGCAGATGGCGACGCCAATACGTGCGTTCGCCCCATGGCCCGGATAGCTGAAAGCGGCAGGACGGGGCGGGATGCTGCTTTCAGTCATGACTCCATCGTGTCACTGTTCCGGACAAATCTCACTAGAGTAGGGTTGCATTGGACTGCTGACCAGGCCCGGCGCGGAGCCTGAGGGCCGCCTTCCGGAGAGGTTCACCACGTGTTCTATTGGGTCATGAAAAGGATCTTCCTGGGGCCGGTTCTGAAGCTTCTTTTCCGTCCCTGGGTCAAGGGGCTGGACAACATCCCGGCGCAGGGGGCAGCGATCATCGCTTCCAACCACCTGTCGTTTTCCGACTCGATCTTTATGCCGCTGATGGTCCGCCGTCCCGTGGTCTTCCTGGCCAAGTCCGAGTACTTCACGGGCACCGGGATCAAGGGCAGGCTGACGGCCATGTTCTTCCGCCTGACCAACCAGCTGCCCATGGACCGCTCCGGTGGTGCAGCGTCCGCCGCCTCCCTCAGCGCCGGAATGGACGTCCTGAACCACGGCGGGCTGCTGGGCATCTATCCCGAAGGCACGCGCAGCCCGGATTCCAGGCTGTACCGGGGCAAGGTTGGCGTGGCCCGGCTGGCGCTGCAGGCCGGAGTCCCGGTCATCCCGGTGGCCATGATCGGCACCGACAAGGTCCAGCCCATCGGGAAACGGCTGCCCAACATCCGCCGGATCGGCATGATCTTTGGTGAACCGCTGGACTTCAGCAGCTACCGGGACCAGGCCGAGGACCGTGACGTCCAACGGAAAGTCACGGACCAGATCATGTTCGAACTCATGCGGCTCTCCGGGCAGGAATACGTGGACGAGTACGCGGCTGTCGTGAAGCTTCGGCTGGCCGGCAAACCGGTGGAACCGGTGGCAGCCGCCGAACCCCTGGCTTCGCCGGAGCCAGCGGAGGGGGCCGCGGATTCCGGCGCTACCGGTGAACGCGCCAGGAAGGACGACGGCGGCGCTGCCGCTGCCGGATAACCGGAGCAGCGTTCGCCGCGCGGCTGTTGTGACGCCCGCTTCAGTCACCGTGACGGTGTGGTGTCCAGCAAACCTGCGCTGCCGTTAGTCTTAGAGGGTGACTGAGCTATCTGCAAAACCCGCCTTTTCGCTGTCCAGCACCGCCCAGAGCGGCGCAGCCAACTATCCCGGACTTGACGACTGGCGGGACCTTCCCATCTCCCAGCAGCCCAGCTGGCAGGACAGGGAAGTCTTCGACGCCTCGGTGAAGGAACTTTCCGCGCTTCCCCCGCTGGTGTTCGCCGGCGAGGTGGACGTGCTGCGTGAGCGGCTCGCGGCAGCAGCCCAGGGCAAGGCGTTCCTCCTGCAGGGCGGCGACTGCGCCGAAACCTTCGAGGCCGCCACGGCGGACAAGATCAGCGCCCGGGTGAAGACCATCCTCCAGATGGCGGTGGTGCTCACGTACGGTGCCGCCATGCCCGTCATCAAGATGGGCCGGATGGCCGGGCAGTTCGCCAAGCCGCGGTCGTCCAATGACGAAACCCGGGACGGCGTCACCCTTCCCGCCTACCGCGGCGACATCGTCAACGGGTACGACTTCACGCCGGAGTCCCGCGGCCACGACGCCGCGCGCATGCTCCGCGCGTACCACACCTCCGCTTCCACCCTGAACCTGATCCGGGCCTTTACCCAGGGCGGGTTCGCCGACCTGCGCTCTGTGCACCAGTGGAACAAGGGCTTCACCGAGAACCCCGCCCACGCCCGCTACGAGTCGCTGGCCCGGGACATCGACCGCGCCATCAAGTTCATGGCTTCCTGTGGCGCAGACTTCGAGGCCCTCAAGCGCGTTGAATTCTTCGCCAGCCATGAAGCCCTGCTGCTGGATTACGAGCGGGCGCTGACCCGGATCGACTCCCGCACCGGCTTCCCGTACGACACCTCCGCCCACTTCCTGTGGATCGGGGAGCGGACCAGGGAACTTGACCACGCCCACGTGGACTTCCTGTCCCGCGTCAGGAACCCCATCGGGGTCAAGCTCGGCCCGTCCACCACCGGTGATGATGCCCTGCGCCTGATCGACCGGCTGGACCCGGAGCGCGAACCCGGCCGCCTGACCTTCATCACCCGCATGGGTGCCGGCAACATTCGCGAGAAGCTGCCCGCCGTCGTCGAGAAAGTCACCGCTTCCGGCGCCCAGGTGCTCTGGGTTACAGACCCCATGCACGGCAACACCGTCACGTCCCCCAACGGCTACAAGACACGGAACTTCGACGACGTCATCGACGAGGTGCGTGGCTTCTTCGAGGTGCACCACGCCCTGGGAACGGTCCCCGGCGGCCTGCACGTCGAAATGACCGGTGACGACGTCGCCGAATGCCTTGGAGGCGCCGATCCGATCGACCAGGACGCCTTCCTTGACCGCTACGAATCAGTCTGCGATCCGAGGCTGAACCACATGCAGTCCCTGGAGATGGCCTTCCTGGTGGCCGGCGCCCTCGCCAAG